>JAIPFP010000144.1 GCA_021736575.1 Pirellula sp.
GCCATCGCTTCTAAAACTACTCCCGCAGCTCCCTCACAGGTACTTGGAAAGAAAAAAACGTCGAATTCATCCAGATGACGTCGTATCTGGGAACGGGGCACGGCCCCTGTAAAATTAACGTAAGGTCGGTACTCATCAATCCGTTGTTGATTTAGATAATTTCGCCCAACCATGGTAAACCGAACTCCTTCACCGTTCATTTTCTTAGCAATCTCCATGAAGATTGGAGCATTCTTCCTTAAATTCACTTGGCCAACAAAGCCAATCGTAAATTGATCTTTCTGTTTTCCGAAGTCGTTGCCATTGAGTATGGATTCGAACTCACCAGGATAGGGTATCAAATCGATTAGGTCAGCATCGACACCGCAAGCAACTAGACCATCAACTACATATCGAGAAGGAGCTACGATCCGATCTAAGTTCTCCCATGTTTTTTGTTCATTCTCCTGAACCAGATCGAACGCCTTATCTGTCACGGGATTCTCCCATCCCGGCCATCTTTCTTGTTGATACTGTGCTTGCTGCCTTTCGATAGCCGCAGGAGCAATCATTTGCTCACCTACAACGACAACTCCCTCACCCCGGGCATTCCTACATAATCGAGGATGAATATTTCGCACGTAACCATACATTCCATTTGCGTTGAGGGTTCCTTTTTTTTCAATCCATTTGGCGGTCTCGAAAGCCATCCATTCAAAATATTCTTCATCCATTCGAAACTGACGTTTTGCGATAGCCCCTCGAAGCATAAGCCAAGGATTTGACCGCACCATTTCACTCGGAATGACTTCGCAGTGCCGTTCAAGCATTTTTCGCCCGAGCTTTGGCGAAATCATTTTCACCCCCCACCCGGCGAAGGCCTCCCAAGAGCCGGGAGGCGAATACCACGACGTAAACATGCTGTGCAAGCACCGCTCTCGATGAAGCGCTTGAGCAACGTCATAATGTCGTCTAGATCCGTCCATTATGTGAGCGACCCGGACCTTGTTCATGTTGAATTCCTAAACCATTCAGCAAGCACAAAAACAATCCAAACTATAAACTTTGTCCACAGCCGAAAAAAATACTTGTATTTAGCAAAGCGCCTTCCCATTGCCTGGAGACACTTGCGAAACCATAGCGATCCTCGGTCCATTTTTTTAGTCGTTTGCAATCTATCTTTTCGCTTCGGATCCTTGATATCATCTTCAGCAGACCCACCTCAAATGCACTCCACTCGGTCCCATCCGTGATGATAACATCTTCGTTGTCCACACCAAGTTCTGCGGTTCCTCCTGCCGAAGTCGCAACGACGGGAATGCCCCTGGCCATCGCCTCCACCAACACAAGAGGGAGTCCTTCATAAAGCGATGGTAAGACTACCAAGTCAACGTTTTCGAGAACCTGTGAAAGCTGCGCATGATTGTACTCTCCATGTAATGAAACTCGGTCTGCCAAGCCGAGATGCTTAACCTTTTGGACTAAAACATCTTTATAGCCAGAGCCGCAATCACCACCATAAAAGTGTAGCTTGCTAAGTCCCAAACCATTACAATTCTGGCGTTCACTCCAGAAATCGATTAGCTGAGCTGGTCTTTTGTGATCGACGAGTCGACCAAGAAAGGCCACATTCAAAGTTCGAGTTGGAGATTCGCGAACACGGATACCGTCAGTGTCGCTCGCTTCTCTCGAAGTTAAAAATGGAATTGTTTTGACAGGAATCTCAGGCAAGAGAGTCTTAAGCTTGCGAGTCACTTCATTGGAGTTTCCAATTATCGCTGTCATACTTGCGGCTATTCTGTGACTAAGAGACTCTCGCAATGGGCAGTCAACGATCTCATGATAAATGCAATGACCTCCCAAAACACAGTATCTTTTGGCTACAAGATGCATTCTTCCTTCACCAATGCAGTAGACAACGTCGAATGACCTATTCATCAACAGCGGCCACCCCCAAATTGATACCGCTTTGCCAATAAATGAAAGCCTACCAAAGCCAAACGGAGGAACAATGATTCGAACTCCTTGTGACCTAAGTGCATTGAGTGACAAAGCGTCCCAATTGGTTGCTGCGGCGGCGATTGTCACATCCGCACCTTTGCTCTTTAAAATCCCACAAAGAATTGTCACGTGTGTCTGCGGCCCACCCACAACCAATCCGCCGCTGATTAATATCTTCCTCTTCGTCGGCGTTATCACCGTAGAATCACCTTCAAAAGCCATTTTGGAACCAGTCTAGAAACTAAAACAAGAATGATAGCACAGACGATTGCAATCTTAGATCCGTTGTAACAGTCCATTAGATTCCTCATCCGAAGTTCTGAGTAGGTTCCACGCCGTTTTTCGCAGAGTCCGGAACGCTGAAGCAACACGGCACGAGGAATATTTCGAAGATTAACACTGTAAAAAAGCACGTTTTCAATTTGGCCTCCTTGATGGCGTAGATGCCCCTCTGTTTGGATTCTTGCCATATCGACTGCTGTCGCTAAAGCTTGACAATCCCCAACGTGACGATCGGAGTCATCAACCTCCAAGCAGCAGAGATTTCGGAAATGCACCCGCTTTCCACGCATGATTTCAAACAATATCGCCGTGTGTGGATAAATAGACTGTAAAAAGCGAGGACGAAAGTGCTCTAGATAGGCAGCTCGTCTAAAAACAAAATTACCAATAAACGTAGGATGGAACTTGCCAAGTTGCATCAGGCACTCGCGAACGTCTCGGAAAACGACTTGTTCACTAGACGCTGTTCTACTCCACTCACTCTTGCAATCTGCATTTTTCAGGTTGAGTATCAGGAGTGTATCTGCTTCTAAGTCGGAGCATGCCTTCAGCAAATCAACCACACCACGAGTCGCAAATATGTCGTCATCCCCGAGCAAAAAAACAAATTCGCCAGATGCAATTCGGACGGCAGCATCCATATTGACAGAGAATCCTTGATTCTTTGAAAACCGATGGAGAGCGAACCGCAGGTTTGGATTTTCATCAACAATCCGACCAATGGCAGATGGTGTATCATCCGTTGAGCCATTGTCGCTAATACAGACTTCAACTTGATCCCCCAGTCGGTCCGTCTCAATTTGACTAGCTAAAATCGATAGATTTTTTTGTAAAAACTTGACTCTGTTCCAAGTTGGAATACAGATACTCAGTTTCACAGACTTCGAATTTTTTAACTCTATTTTTATCCTCAGTTATATAAAATGCCGCAAAAAGTCTTTTGATTTGCCGCCAAGACTCCTGCTAAAGCCATCAATAACGATAGCCAAGAAGAATTACGCAGATAAGTGGGCCCAAACTCGATGAGGTATAGCGAACGTGCTGAATTAACATTAAGACACCTACACAAACAGGATCTAACCCGTTTGCCGGTCGAAGCCTTCAATAAATTCCACTCTTCTACAAGTGCCCAAGGAGCAGTAAACTCTCGCGCTCGCGAATTATCGGCGGGGAGATATTTCGCAATCCTGCCTGCTCGAAACGGAACTCGATTTCTGCTCGCTTCTCCATGGTACCGTGAATTTCAATGAGAACGATTTTAGCACGGCGGAAAATAGAGGCATAGTTTTCAAATAACTCGTACTCGGATCCCTCAATATCGATCTTAAGAATATCAATCTGTCTGTGATCAGGAATTACGCTATCTAAGTCAACATAATTCAACAATCGACCTCCTGCCACAGGTTCATTAACATCAACGCGTGAGGCCAGCAAATTTTTAGAATCATGATGTAAACATGCTGTCCCGCTCTTCCGACCCACCAACCCCTGAATAATGGTCGATTGTGCCAGAAGTCCTACTTCATCGACCAAACGCGTGATTCGTCTAACTAAGCTAGGAAGTGCTTCGACAAGAATATATTCAGCTTTATCTTCCCCAAATCTCTCTAAAATGCAAATATTACACAAAATGCTAAAGTGACCGCAGTGCGCGCCCAAGTCTACAATCAACTTAGGAGAGTCTGACAAATGTTCAAATAGACGCCAATAATTGCTCGACAAAAAAACGTCACGACAGCTTGCTATTTCATGCTTTCCTCTAACGGATAGGTTTCCCTTACCAACTTGAAGAAAAACACATGGGATAAGCCACGATATTCTGCGAAATAGAAAACCAATTGAATTCATAGATAACAACTTACTTTCAAACATTGGACTGCGTAAGATGAATAAATCATGCAACTTCACTCGGATCGCCGAAATGTGGCATAAAACTAATCAGATTCTCAAAAGAAGATCAATATCTCCCATTGCTTTCATGGCCTCTGGATCTTTACGTAATCGTATTAATCGAAAACCGAAGCTAGGAAAGTAAATTAACATGCGACATAGCGGCACCAAAAACAATCGAGTAAGCCAATCCGAAAAATAAAAGTATCGGAACGAAATCTGGTCATATAGATAAATTGATTCGGATCGCCGGTTTGCATAGTAAGCTTGCGAAACGAGGATTGAAGTTATGTGAAAAAGGATTCGTTTGCTCTCGAGTATCTTTCTCGCAAGCGTCCTTCTTTCTTTTTGCGTCAGAGGTAAGTCGAGGATTATCATTCTCGAAACGGCAAATGGCAACCATGACCATCCGACATTGTCTGGGTTATCTGCGTTTCCAACTAAAATCGGTGTTTCGCAGAGACAGGCAACTTTATCCTCACTAAGAGCGCACAGAAGCATAACCAAATGTGGGGAACAACAATACATGAAACGGTAGCCGTTTTGCAACTGTTCTTGAAACACTCCGCAGCGAAAAACATTTGTCGATATAAGACTTAAGTCAGCGTAGTAATCGATTGCATCTATAAAATTGGTACGCCCGGAAGTTACTTTCGTTGTCGGCCGGTGATGATCTTGGACAGGGAAGTTGAAGTAAATAGCATTCGGTTCACTTTTTATTGCATCTAAAATAACAGAAATCGCGTTTTGAGCGATTTCATCATCATCCGACAGCAGCCACATCCATTCAGATTTAGACATCTCGAAGCACTTAACAATGTTTGCATTGCAGCCAATGTTGAATGGATTTCTGCTGACAGAGATCCTCGCTCCCGGATATGCTTTAAGGACGGGTGCTATACTCTCCTCAACGGGAGTTCCCGAACAATTGTCGAGGATTAGTATGCGGCATTCATCAGAGAGCTGGGGAATCAACGAGAATAGTGTTGCGTTCAGTAATGCATTCCGGTTATACGTCGGAATTGTGATGCATAGCTTTGCTTCCTTCACGCTTGCAACCGTTCTTTCAGTAGCCTGTAGGTTAGGACCGCGCAAATCGACCCAAGTAGTTGTATACATACTTGGAACCCTATAATTGCCATAATTTCAAATTTCGATGCAAGATAGTAAGTCCCCAATACCAACATCAAGCCCATTAAAAGCGATTGGTAACAAAGAGGGTCTTTTTTATATGTCCGAAGATATATTGAAAGAACCGCTGTTATGTGCCCAAACACCCATGCAAGACTTAATAGGCAAAAGCTACTAAAGTCTAAAAATCTGGTAGCATAATGGGAATTTGTTAAGTCCAGAATGAAAACGCAGAATATCATAGCAAACGATCCGACGATCTGAAGGGCTATCGACCGAGTGGCATTGGTACGAAACACTTCTTCAAGCTCAATAAATTTCCTTGCCGCAATTAATCTCCCCATCGCGGGAGCGCGGCTACCCACCCAGGCTTGTGCAATCGCACTTACCGTAAGGATCAGACTGAGGCTCATTCCATAACGTCCAGCAACTGCTGATCCTAATTGCGAAAAAAGTATTGGAGTAATTAAGTAAAAACTCAGGTATCCACTAACCCAGCTCAAAGCGATTTGAAAGTGTACAGGAAGAATCTCGCTGACATAATTAACGCGGTTTCCCTTTGTAGGTATGGTCAATAGGAATAGTATCGGCCCAAGCCAGTTTTTAAGCAGCCAATATCCCGCACTCGCTGCAGAGCCGAGAATCATTAAAGGGAGAGAATATAGCGATGCATGCACCAGCAAACCAATCCAAAGGCAAAGCGATCCCATGACCGACTGACACAGGCGGCAAAATGCTGTTTGCGAGACAAAACCTGCACCTTCGAGTGAAGCCAAAATTGGCGACATCACTAAATTTAAGGAAGTGACTATTACAAGCAGAATCCATGGCATTTTCCATGCTACATTAAGTGATTCATTATGCCCTCCAAAATACCACAGCCCAAAAGGCGTCATAACCACAAGGAAAATTGTAGCACTCACGGCAAACCAAATCGTTCCCAATTTGATTATCGATGCAAGTCTGCTTAAGGAACGAACCTCCCCAACAGGTTTGGTATTTGGTAGCCAATCTAATTTTGCCATCTCGTGACTGACGAATTGAGCCAACACCATTGCTAGTCCAAATTCTAGGAAAACAGACGCTCCCAAAATGGAGTTAAATGTATAATAATATCCTTGTTCAACCTCCGTTAAAAACGTGGAAGTCATCAAAATCGTCAAAGGAGAGGACAGTAATGACCAAAATCTCGACGAAAGAATTAGCAGTATGGAGCGGTCCAGTCCAATTAGGCTTTTTATTCTAAGAAGCACTAAGTGCTTTCCATTTCAATTGGTTTTGCAAATGGTTCCATTTCCGAAATTGGGCAGCCGAATGCTATTTTTGGGTAGGCATTGGCAAACGTGTCTACCATGATCTGAAGAAGACTGGGAGCACTCAGGTCTTGTGACAGCCAATCCATTGCTCCCTGTATATCTTCACTGAGTCGACAGGTTCGAGCTGGAATTCGATAAGAATCGGCCACTCTTTCGAAGTCAGGGGCGCTGTATCCCCAGAATGTCGATTGATACCTTCCTTCGAAATAGCTCTCTTGAAACTGCCGAACCATACCGTGGCATTGATTGTTTATTACGATCATTTTCATTGGCAGATGATATCTTCGAACCGTCTCAAGTTCCTGAATATTCGTTTGAAATCCGCCGTCGCCTGCAATCATAACACACGGGCGGTCAGGTACTGCGACGCTCACGCCAATCGCGGTCGGGAGTGCAAATCCCATGGATCCCATTCCACCCGATGTTAAGAAGCGTTGATCCGCACCAAGTCTTAACGATTGGGCCGCCCACATTTGATGTTGGCCGACGTCAACTACGTACGCAGAGGCGGATGGGGTTGCCGCAGAGAGAGCGTGCATAAAACGGTTCGGATTGATCCCCTCGATCCCAGAAAGTTCACCATCGTCCGGCCATTGCTTCCTGGATTCGCCGATTTCAAATTGCCAGTCATTCGTTTCCACTTGCCTAAAATCTTGTGCAACCGCGAAATCCAAGAAAGTGCTCAGCTCGCTTACGAGTGTCCGGCAGCCTTGAACACGATTATTCATTTCTCCTGATTCGCAGTCGACGTGGAAGAACGATTTTCCCTTGCTAAATGCCTTCGTGTCGGAACCAGTTTGTCGTACGTCCAAGCGACTCCCAAGTACAAGAATGCAATCTGACTTATGCAATGCGATGTTAGCCCATCGATTCCCGTAGGTGCCGATCATGCCGACTCGGAGTGGATGAAGAAACGGAAGAACGTCGACTGCCATCAACGAATGTACAACCGGAACACCAAGTTTTTCGATCAAGCGCAAAAGCGTTTCCGCACATCGTCCAGACCGGATTCCGCCGCCAATCAGGATCAACGGAAACTTTGCTTGATTAAGCGTTTTGAGGGTCTCCTCTAGAAACGGTCCCATCTCGTCCGATGCAATCTTGCCCACTTTTGTAGGGCTAATGGGTTTGGGTTCAATCTGTGTTCGCTGAACATCCATCGGGATGTCCAGCAACACGGGACCGGGTCTACCGCTTGTCGCTGTCTCGAAGGCATGTTCGAGGCTTTCTTGCAACAAATTTGGATTCTGTACCATCGTTGCGTGTTTTGTGATCGGGGCCGCCATCGACACGATGTCCGTTTCTTGAAATCCTAATTGGCGGATTGCTTTGGTTCCTTTTTGTTCATGTCTATTAACCTGACCGGTAATGAAAACCGCAGGCGTAGAATCGAAAAAGCAACTACCCACGCCCGTCAATAAGTTGGTTGCACCAGGTCCGCTGGTTGCCATTGCAACACCAGGAACTCCGGTCATTCGACCATATCCCTCGGCCGCAAAAGCGGCAGCTTGCTCATGATGTGTGCTTACGATCCTTGTCTTTCCGTAAAGATGAATTGAGTCGAGTAGATGTGTAATCATCCCACCGGACATCTCAAAAACTGCGGAAACATTCTTCTCGTGCAGGGCTCGGGCGATATAGTCAGTTGCTTTCATTGCTTGACCTCTTTCTTGACCCACTCAATGGTAGTTTTGATACCCTGCAACAGTGAAGTGTCGGGTTTCCAGCCTGAAGCAACCAATTTGCCAATATTCGCTTCAAGGTGCTTAGGTGCATCCGGATTCTGTTCCATTTCTCCGAACCCAAGTGGTAAAGAGCTGTCGATTTGATCACGAATGCACTCAATGACTTGTCTCAGTTCTACCGCGTTGCCCGAACCCAAGTTAAAGATACCTTCTAATTTAGAATCCATAGCCGAATGAATAATTGCCCTGGCCGCATCTTCCACGTAAAGGTAATCCCAGTTCTGTCTCGCTGACGTCAGCGACGGCTTTTCACCGGCCAGTAAAGTGGAAATCAAACTTGGGATCATTGCACCTGAGTGATCTCCAGGGCCGAAGCAGGAGAAAAGCCTCAGCCAAACGAATCGTATTTCGTTCAATTTGCACAACTGAATTCCGATGGTCGAACTTGCAAGTTTCGCAGCTCCATACAACGTGTTAGGAGCACATGCAGAGCGTTCATCAATTGCGCTTTCTTTGGGGCCATACTCGGCTTGACTACCAAGTGCGACGATGGTGCTAACTCCAAGACTCTTGGCGAGCTGAACCAATTTGATGGATGTTTGGAGATTGCACAATTGCAAGGTCTCATTTCGATTTCCAGATGCGACACCGGTCCATCCCAAATGTAGAATTGTGTCTGGTAGGAAGCCCTGTAATGCTCCGGAAAGGACTGACTCGTCGTGCATATCGCCGCAAAACACTTCAACGTCTGATAAATGAGGGACTAACTTACCGCAAGAAGCATTGCTTCGAACAAGCACAGCGGTTGGGATCTTGGCATCAACCAACATCCGTACTACATGGCTACCGACGAAACCAGTTGCACCGGTAACAAAGCATTTCACGTTGCTGCCGTCTTACTTTTCACGAAGTCAACAATCGATTCATTGATGTAATGAATCATGGCAGACGAAAGCCCTGGATAGGTTCCAATGAATAGGGTGCTATTCATTATCTCATCGGCACCACTCAAGTCCCCGATCACGCGAATGGAATTTGGTGTATCCAACGTTGCTTGAACAAAAGCGGGTTGCCTCAATAGGTTCCCACCAAACAACATTCGATTCCCTATTTTGCACTCGTCGAGATGTCTCGCCAAATCCGTTCGAGTGAATGGGGCTCCGGGACGCACAGACATCTTGAAGCCGAACCATGAACAATCTGTACGGCAACCCGTGGAGTCCCAGTCGAAACTGCCATCCGCATTCCATTTGGTTGCATGCGTCGGCAAGGAAAACTCAATGAACTCTTCCAGAGTTGCAAGTCCACTTCGCAACGCCTGCCAATTGTCTTTTCTTGCCTGAATGAAGGCAGGTAATTTTTTAAGTTGCACGCTTCCGATGGCAGCCTGCATATCAAGCGGCTTTAAGTTATAGCCAAGATGAGTATAGATATATTTGTGGTCGTAACCTTCAGGCAACTCGCCGAGTTGCCAGCCGAATCGCTTGTTGCACGTATTGTCCTTGCCAGAGGGGCACCAACAGTCTCGTCCCCAATCCCGAAAGCTCTCCACCAGGACCTTTAAAGCAGCCTGCTTGACGATGTTGACGGCTCCACCCTCGCCCATCGTTAAATGGTGTGGTGGGTAAAAGCTTTGAGTCGACAGATCACCCCAGCTTCCCGTATACTTGGTCAAACTACCGTCGGGATTAAGCGGTGACTTTGAATAGTCAGCGATCAATGGAGAGTTTGCAGGGAGGGTGTACGAACATCCCAGTGCATCGCAATTGTCTTCTATCAACCAAAGATCGTGCTCTTTGCAGAACGGCAGCACCACGGAAAGATCGAACGGGTTACCTAGTGCATGAGCGATCATGACTGCTTTTGTTTTGCCCGGCACATAGGCATTTTCGAGTTGTTCGCATCTCGCATTTCCCGTCATCGGATCCGCGTCGATGAACACGGCTGTTAATCCATTTTGCAGTATAGGTGCGACCGTGGTTGGGAAACCTGCGGCGACGGTGATCACTTCGTCGCCCGGGCGCAGTCTCTTGTCTTTGGGAAGCTTGGGGCTTGTCAAAGCCGATATTGCGACAAGATTAGCGCTCGACCCTGAGTTCACCAAAAGCGATTTTCGAACTCCCAGGAACTCGGCAAGTTGGTTTTCAAATTTGTCACCTTCGGGACCGAGCGTAAGCCAGAAGTCGAGCGTACTTGACACTGCCGCTTCGACTTCATCCTCGGTAAAGACTCTCCCTGCGTACGGAACAACCGTTTCGCCCGGGATGAACTTCGGTTGAATTTCCTCGTATCCGGGCCGGTTATTTCTATGGACCCGTCTTGAGAACTCACGAGTAAGTTTAAGAATCTCGTCCTTCAATTGATCGTTATTAAGTGCATTCATTGATGATACAAGCTATTGTGATTGGTTCATGGTAGAAGCCCATGGATTGCCAATTTCCGATGCGTTCGACTCAAACAGAGAGATATGTTGGGAAACCATACTGGTCGGGTCAGCTCCGTCGGTGACAGCCTGATACCATTGGGCAGTTCTAAGAATGGTCTCATCGTAGTCCCATGTCGGTCGCCAGCCCAGCAAATGAAATGCCTTGTCGATTGCCAAATTTAATTTGGACGCTTCATGGTGTGCATTTGGATCCGAACAATCACTCCATTCGCCACCGGTATGGCTCAATATCGACTGGACTACGTCCGAAACGGTTCGATTGCTCAAAATACTGGGCCCAAAGTTAAACGCAGAGCAGTATTGCTCCCTATAGGAACCAGAATCAAGATCTTGTGCAAGGGTCGAGCCGAGCCAAAGGTACCCTGACAATGGCTCGAGCACGTGTTGCCATGGTCTTGTTGCATGCTTGTTTCTGACTGGAATCGATTCTCCTTTTGCGAGTGCTCGAAACACATCAGGAACGATTCGGTCTTTCGCCCAATCACCGCCACCTATGACATTGCCCGCTCGTGCAGTGGCAATCCTTTGCTTGGAGCTTACAGAAAAAAAGGAATTGCGGTACGCTGCAGACACCAATTCTGCACACCCTTTAGATGCACTATAGGGATCGTAGCCTCCCATGGCGTCCTCCTCTCTGTATGCATGCAACCACTCGCGATTCTCGTAGCACTTATCTGTCGTCACGAGTACGACTGAGCAAGAATGATCGAGCAACCTAATGGACTCGAGCAAATTTGCAGTTCCCATTACGTTGGTCTCAAACGTATCAAATGGAATGTCGAAGGAAAGCCGGACTAGAGGTTGTGCTGCCAAATGAAATATTATATCGGGTTGAGTCTCGTCAATCGTTGCCTTGAGCAACTCCCTGTCGCGAATATCGGCTCGCGTGTCAGTTGCAAGTTTCTCGGCCATTGAAAGCTGATCGAAAAGTTTCTCGTGCGATTGTGGATTGAGTGCAAAGCCATGTACTTGAGCTCCAAGTTGCAGAAGCCACTGACTAAGCCAACTCCCTTTGAAACCCGTGTGCCCCGTAACGAGTACAGAACGATTTTGATAAATGTCAGCAAACATTTGTACTATGTTGTTACCACGATTTCCAAGGAGCTTTTCCACTCGACCACAATGCTTCGAGGTCAGTCTTATCCCTTAAGGTATCCATTGGACGCCAAAATCCCCCGTGTCGATATGCGACAAGTTGTCCATCGTTAGCCAATTTATCGAGCGGTTGTCGTTCCCAAATTGTACGGTCACCATCCTTGATGTAATCGATGGCCTTGGGTTCTAGAACGAAGTATCCGCCATTGATCCATGAACCATCCCCATCTGGCTTCTCTTGGAACGACGAGACGATTTTCGAATCTTTTTCATCGAAGCCCAGAGCTCCATAACGACCAGGCGGTTGAACCGCCGTTAATGTTGCAATCTTGCCTTGTTTGCGATGGAAATCAACTGCTGCAGTAACATCGATATCCGAAACGCCATCTCCATAGGTAAAGCAAAAGGTCTGGTCATTGAGATAGGGTTTCACCCGGGCCAATCGTCCTCCGGTCATTGTGTCGTCTCCAGTATCGACTACCGTAACTCGCCAAGGTTCCGCATTGCGAGCGTGGACTTCCATGCTGTTTCGACTCATGTCAAATGTTATATCCGACATGTGGAGGAAATAATTGGCAAAGTACTCTTTGATCACGTAGCCTTTGTAGCCTGCGCAGATGATGAAATCGTTAATGCCGTGGGACGAGTAAATTTTAAGGATGTGCCACAGAATCGGTCTGCCACCGATTTCGATCATCGGCTTGGGCTTTAGGTGTGTCTCCTCGGAAATCCGCGTTCCGAGCCCTCCGGCAAGTATTACAGCCTGCATTGATTTATGAATGAATTGCTTGGACATGCTGTAGGCAGTGGGTAGTAGGTGTCGGTTATTGATCTGTTATCGGTTTCGTGCCAGCCAGCAACTTCATGTCATGATCCACCATTAGTCGAACTAGTTCATGCATGTGTGTTTTTGCCTTCCATCCAAGAATCCTCTCGGCTTTCGAAGCGTCTCCGAGAAGTGATTCGGCGTCAGCAGGTCGAACGAAGCGTTTGTCGAGTTCGACATGTTGTTGCCAATCAAGTCCCACGTGTTCAAATGCAACCTGGGCAAATTCTTGAACCGTATGACTTGTTCCGGTGGCTAGGACATAGTCATCGGGGGACGCATGTTGCAATATCAGCCACATTGCCTCTGCATATTCCTTGGCATAGCCCCAGTCACGGGCCGAATCGACGGAGCCAAGCATTAGTTTGGATTGGAGTCCGAGCTTAATTCTCGCCACACCCAGCGTTATCTTGCGAGTGACGAAGTTCTCCGCTCGCCGAGGACTCTCGTGGTTGTAACAAATTGCATTGCAGAAGAACGAGCCGTGCGATTCCCGATAAACACGAACGATTTGTGTCGCAAACGCCTTGGCACAACCGTAGGGCGAGTTGGGGTTTTGCGGCGTACACTCATCCTGGGGCGATATTTTGGGCGTACCAAATATTTCGCGGCTACTTGCGTGAAGTAGCTTCGGGTCGTTCGGCTGATCGCGAAGGATCTCCATGATCCGAAGGGTCCCCATGGCAGTCAACTCGCAAGTGCTCTCTGGGATCTCAAAGCTGAGTCCAACGTGCGATTGGCCTGCTAAGTGATAGAACTCGTCGGGCTTTGTCTGAGCAATGATCCTACGTATCGAAGTGGTGTCCGATAGATCCGCGTAATGCAGAAATAATCTCTTGCCGTAAATTTCTGTATTGTTGTATTGGGAAAGCAGTCGTGGTCGTTCAAGCGAGCTGCTTCTGCGAACGATCCCATGAACGACGTACCCTTCGTTCAAGAGGAATTCGCAAAGATAAGATCCGTCCTGTCCGGTGATGCCGGTGATAATGGCTGAGCGCACAATGATAATGTTAAAAAATTAGAAAAACGGGCTGGCTCTGATCAATCAGAGCGGACTTCGTGCCCGTAGGTGCCAATCTATCCCGTTTTTGCCAAAACATTGAGTCTAGTCTGCATATCCCGCTGTCAATCGTAACCGCAGGCCACAAGCCCAATGGCGCTCAGTTTGTGTGCTGTCGCCTGGAGGGTGGAGGGTGGTGTTTTCAAGCCTCGCTTTTCAGCCACCTTGAAGACTAAGGTTAGGTTGCTTTTTGATGCTGGTAAAGCTGTTTCTCGAACGAAATACCCATCGGAGTTTTTGCAATCGGATTAATGAGAACAACCTGAATATTCACATCCAGTTGGAACAGTGTTCCACTATTTCGCAGGTTTCTTTTTCTTGGTTTTCGGCCGCGGTTTCAAGATGGGGGTCAATTCATCGACGAAGTCCTGCGCGTCGCCAAAACTGCGGTAAACGCTTGCAAACCTTACAAACGCTACTTGGTCTACTTCCTTCAAAAACTCCATGCATAGTTTTCCGATCTCTTCGCTACTCACTTCTTTTTCGTAGTTGTCGAGAATGTGCGATTCGATCTCTGCGGCGAGTTTTTCAACGTCTTCACCGCTAATTGTTCGTTTCCAACACGCAGCCCTTAACCCCAATTCAATTTTAGCGCGACTGAAGTCCTGGTGAGTTCCATCTCGTTTTCGGACTTGGAGGAGCCCTTCGACGCGTTCATACGTAGTAAATCGTCTTCGGCATTGATTGCAGAATCGCCGGCGACGGATGGCTTTTCCGTCTTCGACGATTCGGGAGTCTCGAACTCCGTCGTTATCACTGTAACAATAGGGACATCGCATGAATGAAGCTAACTTAAATCGAAACTGCTTGACGAAATCCGAATTAAGGCCGGATGTGGTGGAATTTGGCACAGTCAATCAACTGTATTTTCGCAGGCTAACCACAATTCTTCAACCCTAACCCGCGTGATCCATCTGCAAAGTTGCTTTGAGGTCGCACCTAACGGGTTTGGGTACTAGAATTGAAGTTCGAAAACTTCGTGCTCGCTCAGGCTGATTCTTATCTTGCATGTTGTAGAACCGTAGCCGCGAATAGCAATTACCGTAATCATTGAAAGGTCGAAATGGATCAGTCCCCGCAAGTTACACCAGAACCGACAAAGGAAAAACGAGCCGCTCCTGCCTTTGTCCCGTTGATTTTGGCCGGCCTGTTTATGGTGACTGGCATTTGCGTTTTGCTGTTCATTGGCCGGGAAAAAGCTCGGATTATCGGCCAAACGATCACCGAACTAGATATCCAACCACTGCTCAATGCGGACAAAGCCATCACCCAAGAGGCCATGAAGGGAAAAGTAGTTGTGCTTCATTTTTGGGGGTATTGGAACCGACCGAGCGCCACGGAGTATCCGGACTTTTTCCAACTTCAAACGAAATACAACGCCGACAGCGACGTCCTATTCGCAAGCATTGCATGTAGCGACAGGACGAATGACACCAAAGACTCTCTTGCATTCTATTCCAAGAAGTTTCTGGGCAGCCTGAGCGATCCCAATGCCCTAAACTTGCCTGTTTACTATGATCCGGCGGAATTCACTCGAACTCAAATTAGCCAACTTCTGACAGCTGGTGGCTTTACGTATCCGACCACCATCGTCGTCGATGGTGCGGGGCGAGTTGTTGATGTGTGGCGTTCGGCCGTGCCGCCTGCCACGCTGGAGCGGACGATCGAGAAGGCCAAAAAGCAAACTCGAAGTTGAAAACGCCAGTAAGGCGAGCAGCAGACTGAAAACTACCAATCATAACCCGATACGTCAGTGAGGGACCTGCGAAACTGTCCCTCGCTTACGCTTCGGGTTGGGATACTGCAATCTGCCACCCGCCTAAGTCACAGTGCATCGCGGTTTTTTTATCTGGGACATGACCATGTCGATCTTACCAAGCGTCGCCATAACCATGGGTGATCCAACCGGAATCGGTCCGGAGATCATTGTCAAGTCCATTGCAAGCGGTCAGTTCAGTCAACACTGCCGAC
>JAIPFP010000145.1 GCA_021736575.1 Pirellula sp.
CTGGAATGTGGATCGACTTGGTATGGAATTTCAAAAAGTACTTTGGAAAGAGCCGAGGTGCCGGATCGCCCGATCGAATGCGTGAGATGGCAGCCTCGGGAGGCAAGATGTTCCAACCGGGCCAGAAGCTGGCTCGCAAGTGCTTTGTCTGAACGAGTTATTCCAAGCGTCTTTCTTGAGAATGTACCTGTCGTCAAGTCTCTCGGAGCCGAGGCGTCTTGGTTTTTTCGCCCTCGGACCTGTCTACTGAGTCGAGGTCCGTGCATCTTTAAGACCTCGCTATTTGTCTTGCATGACTTCAATCATGGCTTTCGCGAACCAGGGGAGATCGTCTGGCTTGCGACTGCTCACAAAATGGCGATCGACCACCACAGGTGCGTCTTCCCAAATGGCTCCTGCATTGATGAGATCATCTTTTATTCCAGGTGAACCGGTTACTCGGACTCCACGATAGACGCCAGCCGAAATCGCCAGCCACCCCCCATGGCAAATTGCTGCCACACACTTCCTCTGTTCACTAAACTCCGCAATCAACTGTTTGACCTTGTCGAGACGTCGCAAACGGTCGGGCATAAATCCACCAGGAAGTAAGACCGCATCGAAATCTTGCGATTGTGCATCGGCAATTCGAATGTCGGACACGCACGGATAACCATTCTTTCCCGAATAATTGGTTTTTGATTCTTCTCCGGCAATCACGAAAACAGCACCCGCTTCGATGAGCCTGAGCTTGGGATACCACAGCTCCAGGTCCTCGTAAATATCACCGACGAAGGCGAGCACTCGCTTGCCAAGGAGGGGTTCGTGTGGCGTTGCGTTCATTCTTGGGCGTCTTTCTGTACTTTAATAAGATACCGATGGCGATTCCCGCGATCGAAATGGGGGGTTCGAATAGGCAATGGCTGTGAATTTTCAATTGAAACACACAGGTTGAACTTGTGCAAGCAAGCTTGAACAGAGGCTGCGATTTGTTACCTTATTAGAGTGCAAAAGATCGAATCCTTTGTGGTGACTCGATCCATTGAGTGAAAAAGCATTTAGATTAGAGAGTATGTGAGCATGGGACTTGGCGACTATTTTACAAACAATCGAAGGGGCCTTTCGTTCGAACTCTTTCCACCGAAAACGGACGAAGGAGTGGATCTTTTGATGCACACCGTAGGCGAACTCATTGAGTTTTCGCCTGACTTTTTTACTTGCACCTACGGAGCGGGTGGCTCGACTCGCGATCGTACGCTCCAGATTCTGAAAGCGGTAAAAGACGAGTATCAAATTCCAGTCGCATCGCACCTGACTTGCGTGGGCACAACCGTTGACCAACTCAGAGACTATCTGAATACGGCGATCGCTCAAGGAACCGACCACATCGTCGCCTTGCGGGGCGATCCACCCAAAGGACAAACGGAGTTTCAACAAACCTCGGGTGGTCTTAAATACGCAAATGAGCTCGTCTCGTTGATCCGTACCGAATTTCCGGAGCTAGGCATTGCGGTCGCGGGTTATCCCGAAGTGCATCAAGAAGCACCCAACGCCGAAGTGGATCTGGAGAACTTGAAGCGCAAGGTAGATGCGGGTGCCGACATCATCGTCACCCAACTGTTCTACGTCAACGAGGACTACTTTCGATTCCGCGACAAGTGCAACTCTGCCGGCATCCATATTCCAATTGTTCCCGGAATATTGCCTGTGACCAATCTTGCACAGATCAAGCGGATTGCATCCATGTGCAAAGCGAATCTGCCTGATACCTTTCTGTCGCGACTCGGCGAGAGCGATGAGGCTGACTGGCAGTTCTCTGCCGGTGTCGAATTTGCGCAACGTCAAGTCGCTGAACTTCTGAACGACGGCGTTCCGGGAATTCACTTCTATGTCTTGAACAAATCGCAAGCGACAGCTGAGGTCCTCAAAGCGCATTGGTTCGTTTCATGAACCCGTTGAAGTTCGGCTTTTTGGGTGGTGGCCAGATGGCTAAGGCTATCGCTCGCGGCGCGGTCGCATCGGGTATTGCTCTCGATTCCGAGATTGCATTTTTTGACACAAACCCACAACAGATGTTGATCCTTCGCGAGAAATTTCCCGGCAGTCAACTTGTTGAAACTTCGACCGATTTGTTCGCTCGATGTACGCGAATCGTGTTGGCGGTCAAGCCTCAAACACTGTCGGACATTGCGAGCAATTGCGAGCCGCTGGTGACCGACGAGCATTTGCTTGTATCGATTGCGGCTGGCATTCCTCTCTCCAAACTTGTTAGCTGGTTTCGAACTGAGAGAATCATTCGAGTCATGCCCAACACGCCTTGCCAATCGCTTCAAGGAGCAAGCGGGATTACCAATGCGCGAGCGGTTACACCGGAGGATGCGTTTTGGTGTGAGTCGTTATTCGGTGCTGTCGGCAAAGTGGTCGGAGTTTCCGAAGATCAATTGCATGCGGTTACCGGAGTATCGGGTTCCGGTCCTGCGTATGTACTGATGATGATTGAAGCATTGAGCGATGGTGGTGTGATGGCTGGCTTAAGCCGTCAAGCGGCGTTAGAGCTTGCAACCCAAACGGTTCTTGGAACCGCAACGATGGTCCAAGAGACAGGAACGCATCCGGCGATCTTACGAGAACAAGTAACGAGCCCTGGTGGAACCACCATTGCAGCCCTAAGCACCATGGAGCGGGCGGGATTTCGATCGGCAGTCATCGACGGTGTCATGGCAGCGGTAAAACGTTCGCGAGAATTGGCAGAATAAACGGGTGTGTGAAATTGTCCATCGCTTACGGGCTTTTTGATTAAATGGTAACCCGAAGCGTTAGCGAGGAATTGTTCGTCCCTCACTTACGTTTCGGGTTGTGATGTTACCTTTGGCTATATCGAACCATATTAAAGCATCAAGCTCTAACGCTTCGGGTTGGGATACTGCAATCTGCCGCTCGCCTAATTACGTGTCTGGTCGTCTAAACCCAACGTCCCTTGGCTATTGCCGCCAAGAATCGTGCTCCCCAGGCTGAAAACTACCGCCAGGCGAGTGTTCTGGAACGGGTGCCGCAAAGATTCACTTGCATGCCCAGTGCACGTGCGAAATGAGCTTTGCTAAGCAGGCATTCATCTGCGGCCTTGGCATCGTTGGCGTAGGCAACTTGAATGTGGTTTGCTTGGTGCTTGGCCATCAGTTGATCGCGACTAACTCCATACGTTACCGCATGCATGATCGGCCATTGCGGAGTCGTTGCATCTAAGCGGCGCTGCGTTTCTGCTGGAGGCAATTCGACAACGCCACCGCGTCCGAGGTCCATGTGCAGAGCATCTTCTGCAACGTAGATTCGGCTCCAAACAATTTCGCCCGGTTTCGAGACACCATGAAGCGTACTACCGCCATTGGGGAAATACATGGAGGGCTGACGATAGCCGTGAGCCCCTTTCCAACCCCCTATGAAGTGTGCCGGTGGGGCTGCTCCGCTAATGAGAAACACCCAAACGTACTCTTCGCCGAATTGCTCTCCCCAACGAACATCATGCAGCGTGTTCTCGACCGGTTGCCCCAATGCTTTATGGACTCGTTCGGTTAGCATCGCGTCCAAGCCGGCGCATTCGTCGACTTCATTGAAGTGCAGCAATGGTTCACCTTTCTTCAAAATGCGACGGCCATCGCGTGAGCGAACGGGCGGTCGATCTGAATTGTTGAGCGTCCCCTCAACCAAATCGCTGGCGGGCAAAAGATCTTTCAAACCTTGCTGGTATTGTATGCCAATCGCATCGCAGCCAAAATCGTCCGCGATTCGAACGGCAGCAACATACATCTTGCATTGAAGACGAATCTGAGCGTCGGTCAAGTCGCTTTCGTGAGTATCACCCGTTTGGAACTTCATGCCTCGCTTCTCGATCCAATCGCGTACATCATTGGCTTCGTCGTCGCTGACTTGTTGGGTCTCATAGTAGAGAGCGGACTGGCTAAGTCGTTCTTTGAAGACGCCGACTTGATGCAAAAGTTGGTCGGGAATAATCGCGTTGAACATTCCCATGCAGCCTTCATCAAAGATCCCCATGATCGCTTTGTCGCGTCGAAGCTCGGTCGCCAAGCGTTGTCCGAGCTTGGTCGAATTGGACGTGCCTTTCACCTGATCCAGTGATTGGACATGGTCAAGCGAATGCTTCACCTGCCCCGTTTTCAACCATTCCTGAAGTTTTGAAACAAAGAATTGGTCGCGAAAATCTTCACTCCAAAGCGTCGAATAGGCAATTCCGGCTTTCGTAAGTGAGCCATTTAGGTTGAGCATTCCTACCAAGCCAGGCCACTGGCCGCTCCAGTTGGCAACCGACAATATAGGACCACGATGTGTCGTGAGTCCGGCAAGCACATGATGTGAGTATTGCCAGACCGCTTCGGCAACAATCAATGGTTTGTCAGGATCAATGCCTCGAAAGATCTCCATTCCTTCCCGTTGGCTTGCAATGAATCCATGCTTTAACTTCGGGTGGTAGGGATGTGAGCGAATAAGCTCGTAGCCTTCGGAAGCAATCGCTGCGGTCAGCGTTTTTTCCATCGCCGCTTGAGCAGGCCAGCAGACTTGGTTTGCAGAAAGGCGTAAGTCACCGCTGGCGACTAACTGGATCGATCGATTCTTTATTCGACTCATAGAGGTTAATTCAAAAAGTTAGGTAAGAGGATTGTTGCAAAGGAAATCAGCGTGTCGACGGTATTCTCGGTATAGGCTATCGTAGATTTTTCGATTGCTTCGATTGGGTTTGACTATTGCGGCTTCACCGTCGCGTGGGGTCGCCATCGCTCGAATCGCGGCCTTCGGCGAATCAAAGATGCCCGCCGCCAGGCTTCCCAATATAGCAGCTCCCAACGCGGAGCCTTGTTTGCTTGGGTGTACCATGATCGATTCACCCAAGACATCCGCATAAACCTGAACTACGAGCGGATTATGATGGGGAAGACCTCCGGTGGCAACAAATTTGCGTACTTCGACCCCTCCATCCCGCAGCAATTCAACAATCCATCGCAGACCGAACGCAGAGCCTTCCAACAGGGCTTTGTAGAGATGCTCAGGACGATGTTGTAGCCCCAAGCCGATGAACGCACCCTTCAAATTCCCATCCATGAGCGGCGTTCGGCAACCATGAAACCAATCGACGCAAAGAACACCGTCGGCACCCGGCGGCAATTTCGTGGCATCGCGGCCGAGTTTTTCGAAATCCGAATGACCGGTCAAGCGACGCAACCAATCAAACGCATCACCTACGGCAGCTTGGCCCGTTTCATATCCGTAGAATCCAGGAAAGATTCCATCCTTCACAACGCCTGCAACACCTGAAACGCTCTTGTCAACCAAACTGTTAAGCATGTGACACGAGCTGGTACCCATCACCATGACAAGTGTTCCTGGAGTTGATGCTCCCGCGCCTGGGACTCCTGCGTGAGCGTCGATGATCGCTGCGCTAACGGGTGTGCCTTCTTGTAAGCCGAACGTCTTGGCAAACTCGCGAGAAAGCCCCCCTGCAGCCACACCGGGAGCAATCAGACGGCCCGGCATTTTTTCCACCACCACCTTTTCAAAAGACGGATGGACGGCCTTCAAAAATGCTTGACTTGGATATCCGTCGGTCGCGTTCCACATACCTTTGTATCCTGCTTGGCATGTTGAGCGAGGCAACGACTCGGCTGGACCGCCAACCAACTTCCAAACGAACCAGTCTCCGGCTTCCAACCAGATATCGGCAGCTCGATAAACTTTCGGTGCATGCTCTAGTGTTTCGAGCATCTTGGGAAAAAACCATTCCAATCCAATGACACCACCATATCGGTCTAAAAATGCTTCGTTCCGATCTCTTGCCACCTGATTGATGCGATCGGTTTGCTTTTGCGCACCGTGATGTTTCCAGAGCTTCGGCCATGCAAGCGGTTCCGCAGCGTACTCGTCCAACAAACACAGCGGAGTCCCGTCATGTCGCGTCGGTAACATGGTGCAGCTCGTAAAGTCCACACCGATTCCGACAACATTCGTCGATTGGATTTTCGCTTTGCGAATCGCCGCTTTCGTCGCTTTTGCGGCGGATTCATGCCAATCCAGCGGATGCTGCAAAGCATAAAGTGGCGGAAGTCTCATGTTGGTTCCAGGCAATGCCTCCACGATTTGCCCATGAGCATATTTCACCGTAAACGAGGCAAGCTCGGCCCCTCGTGTATCGACCAACAACGCTCGAACGGATTCGGTTCCCAAATCCAAACCGAGAACAATTTTTTGGGAGTCGGCCATGATCGGAAGCACTCAGGTTGAGGGACAAAGGGATTAGGGGTAGTGATGGTTAGTCAGTTAGTTAGTAGTTAAGACCGCTCGAAGAATAAGTGTCCGCAACGGCTCGAGCAGTTCTTCGCAGTTCTTCGCAGTTCTTTTCGATCGAGGTCAAATCGAGTGCAACGGTGACGATAGGGATTTTAATACCGACTCAACCTTCGCGCGTTCTGGCGGAAGAAATCGGTGAAACGGTTCGGCCATAAAATCGTCGCATATTCCTAGAATCGATAAACAGCACTTGGTCGCCTTGATGTATTTCGAAGCGTACTTGCCGACCTCGTAAATTTGCTGGAAGGCATCGATCGCCATTTGGTGCTCAAGAATTCGAGCCGGATCCGCTGACACGCATGCTTGATAACATTTCACGAACAACTGCGGGAAGACGTTTGCGCCGCCGGCTACACCACCGTCTCCGCCCAATTGCATGGCAGCTGGCAATTTGGCCTCCGGCCCTATCATGATCGACCAATCGGGCCGAAACTTTTTCAGTTGTAGAACCCGCTCAAAATACGCCAAGTCTCCGCTGCTATCTTTGACACCGATGATTTGTGGCATCGAACAGAGTTTTTCCAGCGTCTCTATTTCGAACCAGACCTTCGTCAAGCTTGGCATATTGTAGAGAACTAAAGGTAGCGGCAACTCCGGTACCAAATTTTGCACATATCCAGTCAACTCGGTTTGACCCGCTGGAAAATAATACGGTGTCGAAAGGACGACTGCGTCGGCTCCCGCAGCGGCCGCGTGTTTGGCGAGTTGAACCGATTCGACAAACGACGTGTCGGTAATTCCCACTAATACTGGAACTCGATGTGCGACAATCTTGGTCGCCCGATCGATTAGTTCGCGGCGCAAACGATAGCTCAGACTGGGAGCTTCACCCGTTGTTCCAAGGATAAAGATTCCATGCACACCGCCATCGACGACGTGATGGATCAACCGTTCGAGCCCAACGTGATCGATTTGATCGCGTCCAAGCAAAGGAGTGACAAGCGGCGGAATGACACCGGAAAAGCGCAAAGCCATAGTCGATTTCTATTCAGAGAGTTCGTGAACGGGGCGTGGACGGATAAACAATACCAAAATGACGGAGATTGCGCAGACACCGGCAAACACGCCAAAGATCACGCTGATTGGTACATGCCGGTCTCGCATCCATCCGAATCCCCAATCGGCAAGTCCTCCACAACTGATACTTACCATATTCATGATGCCGTAGCCGGTCGCTCGATACCTTGGCGAAACAATTTGGCATAAGATCGGCATGTTATTGCAGTCAAAAAAGCCCCAACCGATCCCAAACAAAATCAGAGCCAAGATTGCCATCGTGAACGAACCTTGGCTCGTTGCAATCCCCACGCAGATCAAGGCTGGGATGATCAAGCACATCCCCGTAGCGCTGACAAAAATTCGGCCGCGAATGTTGCGTTCCATCCAACGGTCTGCCAGCCAGCCTCCTAGCAACGCTGCGACAATTGCGGCACTCTGCCAATAGAGCGTTGCAGAAACACCGGCAAACCCCTGCCCGAGGTTAAAACTATCTTTGAGAATCGAAGGCATCCAATCGCGAACGACCCAGCCCGCCAGAGCAGGCAACGTAAAGTAGGCGACGAGCAAAAGAAAAGATCCATTGAGTAGCAGCACTCGAAGCGAAATCAGAATGCTCGGTCTCTCCTCGTTAAGCGAACCATCCAGTTTCGCAGGCACATCCCGCAAAAAGATAAGCAGCGGTACGGCATATACGATCCCGACAACTCCGATAACTTGAAAGGCTATTTGCCAGCCAATGTTGGGCGACTCTGCTGCGTATCCAGAGAATCCGCCCAGAATCACGCCACAGTAGATTCCCATTTGATGAATTCCCACCGCTCTCGACCGCGTTGTCCCGGTGTGATAATCGGCGATCAAGGCGAGAGCTGCTGGGATGTAAAAGGCTTCGCTTACCCCCATCAAAGTACGAGTCCACAACAACGCGTTATAAGTCGTCACATGCCCCGTGAGGAACGTGATGAGAGACCATGCGAAAAGACTTGAGCAAATCGTCAACCGACGACTATATCGATCCGCAAGATATCCGCCGATGGGACTTAAAAAAGCATAAACCCATTTGAACTGACCAAGCATCCGGCCCCAATTCGCATCCGATCCGATACTCGGAATATCCAGCATCACCGAGGTTTTCATCGCAGCGATCATCTGGCGATCTAAGTAATTGAGCATCGCCACAGGAAAGAGCAAAATAACCACTAGCCAAGCCATCGACAGCCAGGAAAAAGGGGCACCTGTTGTTGAGTGTTTCGTCATGAATATTGAATTAAAGATTACGTAACCAGGATGAATCCACGACCGATAAGTTTAATCGTTCATGGCTTCCAAAGGGTGCACGGGTGGCACGTTACGCCGTCTGGGGATGCCGCCAGTTGTCACTTACTAGGAGCTCCACACTAGCATTTTTTTATGATAACATGCTCCCCCGTGGTTTTTATGGATCAGTTCACTTCAAGGAGAAATACAGAATGAATTTGGGAAAACGTTGTATTGCAGAGTGTTTCGGAACATTTTGGCTCGTTTTTGGCGGATGTGGGAGCGCCGTTTTAGCGGCTGTTTTTGCAGGGAAAGTAGATACGACGCCAATTAGTCTTGGAATTGGTTTTGTCGGTGTTGCGTTCGCGTTTGGACTAACCGTCCTGACCATGGCTTACACCATCGGTCACATTTCCGGATGCCATTTAAACCCGGCTGTTACGCTAGGCCTTACGGCAGGCGGACGCTTCAAAGCTGCGGATGTTGGCCCTTACATTGTGTCGCAAGTCATCGGCGGGGTATTGGGAGCAGCCGTTCTTTACGTGATTGCGTCTGGAAACGCCAATTTCAAGCTTTCAGATGGATTTGCTTCGAATGGTTTTGGAGAACTCTCACCCGGAAAATACTCGCTGGTGGCCTGTTTTGTGGCTGAAGTTGTTTTGACATTTTTCTTTCTGTTTATCATTCATGGTGCAACGGACAAGCGAGCTCCGGCAGGCTTCGCACCGATCGCGATCGGTCTTGGGCTGACGCTCATCCATTTGATTGGAATTCCAGTGACGAATTTGTCCGTCAACCCAGCCCGATCAACTGGCCCTGCTCTTTTCGTTGGAGGCGATGCGATTATGCAGCTTTGGTTGTTTTGGGTAGCACCTATTCTTGGAGCCATCGCTGCAGGACTCTTTTACAAGACCGTCTTTGAATCGGACAAATAAAAAAGGATCCGCGATTTCGATGCCGAATGCTAGCAAACTCCTAGTCGCCCCATGGTCTAAGCCAAAGTAGTATGCACCTTCCATGTGCCGTCCACCTAGAATTGTAAAAGCTAGACTGCGAACGGCACGGCGGAGCGTGCGTGCTACTATTGTTGGCTGGGTCGATTGGGAACTACCATAAGGTGATTGGGACCTTTGTCCCAATCCTTTGTTTGGACGGGACAAATGGTCCCGTCCTACCGTCCGTTTCGTTCGGTATCTTTCACCCCGCCGCTCGCCTAAGGAAAATCAACATGCCTGCCGCCATCCATTTTTGGAAGAAGCACTTGTGTTTCGTATTTGCGTTCGCGTTTTTTTGCGGTGCGTCGAATGCGGAGGACCGACAAACGATCGGTGTGGGGCTGAAGCTTCGTGCGAAAGACACGCTTGCTCCCAAGCCCGAAACGAGCCAAGATGCGTTGGCTTGTTTGAATGCTTTGCTTTGGGATCCAACGGATTTTGAGGTTCGAGTCGAACCAGCAGATAACAAGCATGGTGACTGGTTGCTTCGTTTCCCTAGCGCCCGTCCGGTCGGAGACGCAAACAATGACCTTGTTGCGGTAGAGTGGTATCAGGCCAAAGATAAAGCGAAAAGCCCGATCTATGCGCCGGCCGCTGTCATCGTGCACGAATCGGGGAGCGGAATGGCCGTCGGACGGCTTATCGCTGCGGGCCTCAGTCGAAAGGGTGTTCACACGTTTATGGTACAACTGCCAAACTATGGCAAGCGGCGTAGTCCATCTGGAAAGCCTAGCGGTGAAAATCTTATGGCATCCATGGTGCAGGGAATTGCGGACGTGCGGCGAGCGAAAGACGCTGTTGCGACACTTTCTTTGGTGGACACATCCAGGATCTCTCTACAAGGGACCAGCTTGGGTGGTTTCGTCGCAAGCACGACTGCGGGATTGGACGACGGATTCCATCGCGTCTTTTTGCTTCTCTCGGGGGGCGATATCTACGGAGTCGTGATGAATGGCAAGAAAGATGCTTCCAAGATGCGCGAAGAGCTTGAACAAGGTGGTATATCTGGAATGCAAATCAAAGAACTATTTAGTTGCGTCGAACCCATGAGGCTTGCCCATCGAATCCAACCGGAAAAGACATGGCTGTTCTCAGGCGAATTCGATGATGTGGTACCGATGGAAAACGCTTATCTGCTCGCCAACAAGATCCCGTTGGAGCCATCGCATCACGTGGTGATGGCGGCGGACCATTACTCTGGGATTTTCTATTTGCCGACAATTGTCCAGCAGATCCACGATCATATGATCGAGCCAGCAAGCAACTAAGCGTTGTTCCTCGTTCCCAGGCTCCGCCTGGGAACGCACTGCCCCGGAGGCTCTGCCTCCTTGCATGCGCGACACGGTCATCAACGTACTAAAACTCGCACAAAACAGTAACAGCCATGACACGCACACGTTATCGATTCGGCGATTCGGTGTACCATAGTGGCTTGTTTCTCTGCTGATAAGCTCCATCCATTTTTTCCGATCCCATGCCCCATAACAATCATTCGTTTATCAACCGGGAGCTCAGTTGGCTCGAATTCAACCAACGGGTTCTTGACCAAGCTCTGTATACCAAGGTTCCCGTTCTTGAACGATTGAAGTTCCTTGCCATTACCGCTAGTAACTTGGATGAGTTTTTCATGGTGCGGGTTGGTGGATTGCAGCTTCAACAAGCTCAGGGTTTCGAGAAGGCGGATCCAAGCGGTGCGACGGTATCGGAGCAGTTGAACTTGATATTTGAACGGGTCAACTCGATTGTTCGGGATCAGTATGAATGCTTCCTGAATGCGGTCGAACCAACCCTTGCGGCCGAAGGGTTGGAACGCATTTCTGCTTGCAATGCGTCGGTGCGACACCGCGAGTCGATCCTTCGCTTTTTCCACGAAGAGATATACCCTATTGTTTCGCCGATGGACATCGATCCAGAGAGTCCGTTTCCGATCTTGGCCAATCTTGGGTTAAATTTGTGCGTTCGAATGGCCAGCGGAGACTCTGAAAATCCACATCGATTTGCATTTATCCCACTTGGCAAAGCGCTTTCGCGATTCATCACGCTTCCTAGCGATCGCGGTTACAATTATGCACTTCTGGAGGACGTCACGTCCGAGTTGGTAGATCAATACTATCCCGGCAAGCGGGTCGATGAATGCGTTGCATTTCGGGTCACCCGGAATGCAGACGTGTCGGTGCGTGAGGATAGTGCGGCGGACTTGATGATGGGGATGGAGGAAGTTCTTCATTCGCGTCGGATGGCTGGATTCGTGCGTCTGGAAATCGCGGATAGTGTTTCCGAGCCAACGCTTCATTTTTTGCAAGACAAATTAGGTCTTCGTTCCAGGGATGTCTTCAAGATTTCAGGCCCACTCGATCTTGCCAGCATGATGTATTTAACGGACATGGAAGGGTTCCCAGCATTGCGAGATACTGCGTGGATACCACAGCGTCCAACCACGATCGATCCGACGCAGAGCATGTTTAAGAGCATTGCCGAAAACGAGCTTTTGCTGTGTCATCCTTATGAGAGCTTTGAGCCAGTCGTGCGATTCATTGAGGAAGCGGCCGAGGATGCGGATGTTCTTGCAATAAAGCAAGTGCTCTATCGAACGAGCCGCAAGAGTCCAATCGTCGCTGCCCTCAAAAAAGCGGCCGAGCGAGGCAAGTACGTTACCGCAATTGTCGAATTGAAGGCTCGGTTTGATGAGGCTCGCAACATCGAATGGGCCCGCGAACTGGAACGATGTGGAGTTCAGGTCATTTACGGAGTTCGCGGTCTAAAAACACATGCCAAGATCTGTATTGTCGTTCGGCGCGAACCGTCAGGCATCGTTCGCTATGTCCATTTTGGCACAGGAAACTACAACGAAGCGACTGCAAGGATGTATAGCGATATCAGCTATCTCACCTGCAATGAATCGCTCGGGCGGGATGCAAGCGCCTTTATCAACGCGATAACCGGTTACAGTCAACCACAGCCCTATGACAAGCTCGAATCGGCTCCGCTCGGTTTGCGCAAGAAGTTACTTGCGCTGATTCAAGCGGAAACACTTAACAAGCGCAATGGTCAAAAAGCCTATATCGTTGCCAAAGTTAATTCGCTGGTGGACCCGGACATTATCAAAGCCTTGTACGAAGCCAGTCAAGCTGGAGTGGTTGTTCGACTCAACGTTCGAGGAATCTGTTGCTTACGCCCGGGCGTACCCGGGCTTAGTGAAAACATCAGCGTAGTCAGTGTGGTCGATCGCTTTTTGGAACATGCGCGCGTTTTGTACTTCTATCATGGCGGTGATGATGCGGTGTATATCAGTAGCGCCGACTGGATGCCGAGATCATTTGATCGTCGCGTTGAACTGTTAGTCCCAATCGAAGATATGGCTTCCAAACGCCGGGTAATGGAGATTCTTGACACGTATTTCCGGGACAATCAAAACTCTTGGAGTCTCGGCGCGGATGGAAGTTACGTTCGCGTTCAACCAGAAGCCAACCAACCCAAGTTTCGAGCACAACGTTTCCTCTGCGACTCTGCAATTACTGCCGTCAAGAAAGCGGAGCAAGCAGCCAGAACGACGTTTGAACCGCACAAGTCGGCGGCAATAAAGGACTAGCGTTTAACAAGGATGTACTCCCTCGGGATCCGAATGGAGCTGCACGATACTATCGAGTTTTCTCCTCCTCTCTCTGCTTCGGAGACGGCTGACTTAATCCGCATTAATCCCAACCCGACGCGTGAGCGAGGGACGGTCTGCCTCTCGCTCATGCGTCGGGTTGCGATAGAACCTTTGCCTGCAGCAAATCCACTAAATCAGCAGCCTTCTTCGGGAGAGGGAGCAGAGGGGTAGAGCGCTGACGTGAAAACCCCAGGCTCAGTTATTTGTTTACGCTTCTGAAACGCAGCGAGACATTGAATTCACGATCAAAAAAACTAATTGAAACACGGCGCAAGCGACCTACCCCCAACCCTTCTCCCCGAGTACAGGGAGAAGGGAGCAAGACCAAAAGATGTGGATAAAAATGAGGCACGAGGCCGGTGTAGCGAACGCGTTCTAGCACCGAGAAACGGGTAGGTTACGAAACGGTGTAAGCCGTTTCCGCGTGGTCGGCCAAATCCAAACCCATCGTCTCACCCTCTTCACTGGTTCGCAAGCCAATCGTAAAGTCGATGATCTTGAGCAAAATGAAGGAAACCACCCCGGAGTAGATCAAGGTAACGCCGACCGCTTTTAGCTGCAGCATCACTTGAGCTGTATTGCCATAGTATGCTCCGCCGAGTCGATCCACACCGAACCCTGGAATTGCAAAAATACCGGTGGCAATAGCACCCCAAATACCCGACATGCCATGAACACCAAAGACGTCTAGCGAATCGTCATACTTTAACGCAGGTTTGACGAAGGCGACGAAAATGTAGCTGACGATGGTAGCTCCGGCACCGATAACCATAGCTGCCCAAACTTCGACAAAGCCTGCCGCTGGAGTGATCCCCACTAGTCCCGCCACAGCTCCGGTAATCATTCCAAGAGCAGTAGGTTTGCCGTTGCGAACGATTTCAATCAGAGACCAAAGTAGCCCCGCAGTCGCTGCTGCGACTTGGGTTGTTACGAAACCGCGGACGGCTTGGTCCGTTGCTCCGAATGCGCTACCACCGTTAAATCCAAACCAACCAAACCATAGCAAGCCAGCGCCCAAAACCGCAAACGGTAGATTGTGCGGAGGAGTTATCTGCTTCGGAAATCCTCGACGAGGACCTATGACGAGACAGCAAACCAGCGCTGCGATTCCCGCATTGATGTGAACAACTGTGCCGCCTGCAAAGTCTAGGGCTCCCGTTGGAACCGCATCTTTTGCATCAAACACTCCCAAGCCAAAAATGGGGTGTGTCGGACCAAACCAAACCCAGTGTGCAACCGGACTGTAAACAATCACACTCCATAACGCGGTGAAAACGACGAAGGCAAGAAACTTCATTCTCTCTGCAAAGGCACCGATGATCAACGCAGGTGTGATAATCGCGAACATCATTTGAAAGACCATGAAGGTTTGTTGGCTGATACCCAACTTGAATCCCGCCACTGGCTCAAACGAATCGGTGAACGAGATACCGGCAAGCATAAAGTGCTTCATCGGATTCCCTGCAAACCCCCCAAAAATTTCGTCTTCTGGGGCACCGCCCGCGAAAGCAAGGCTGTATCCAACCGTCACCCAAAGAATCGATACCAAACACATGCAGAGAAAGCACTGCATCAAAACACTCAGAATGTTCTTCCTGCCGACGAGACCACCGTAGAAAAACGCGAGCCCCGGAGTCATCAACAGCACAAGGGCACTGCTCGCCAATAACCATACCTGATCACCCTTGTCCAAGGTTGAAACGGGCGCCGCAGCTGCCACTTCCGTTGCCACGGGAGTTGTGGGACTAGCCGCCTCCTGGGCAATGAGCCCCGAACACAACATGGTCAACAAAAAAATCGAAAAAAACGCCGTTCGAATCATTACTAACTCCGCCTCGAGTTTTTTCTCTCAAACTTTTTGCCTGCTGGTTGGTAAGTTGCGGTGCGGAGAGATTGCGCAACGCGACTCAGGTCTTTCTGGGGAGCAAACGCTAGGCCAAATGACGAACAACTTGCACTGGTTCGCAAATGTCCAATGAATCCTCAAATAATTTTTCATGAAATGAGTCGCACCAATCGGGATAAGCTAATCGTCCGCCGAAGCGTTCCGTGTTGTGCTACAAGAAGGCGCATTCTCGCGGAAATAGCCAGTGTTTTAAGCTTGCGTTAGTTCTATGAGGACACATTTTACATTAGCAACTTGTTAATGATGTTTTACGTGCAGTTAGCTCAGTTTTGGCTCTTGCTGCGTGCCCACACCAAGCGGCCAAGGTCCGCTCACGATTTTTTCAAGAGACCCGCGATTTTTGTTCGCTATTGGTTGATTTGGTTATCCATTTGTGAATACACTAAGTTCAAGTGCTGCGAAACACATCGCGGCTACCGTCCCAGTACTGATGCGGCCCTGTTCTTGGC
>JAIPFP010000146.1 GCA_021736575.1 Pirellula sp.
CCTCCGCAACATGATAGAGCTCCCACTTGAAGTCGTCCGGGTTGAAGATTGCTCCGGGTGGTGCCCACGGCAGTTTCAACGGCTCGGTGTTGGCCATCCAGCCGTTCTCATAGATGCCGCGATTAGCCATCAGCTCGAAGTATTGCGACGTATGCGGCGTAGGCTCCTTGGCGCTGTCGAAGGTCTTCACGAGGCTGAAGCCTTCGATGGGCTTCTGCTTCACACCGTTGATCATGCTCGGCTCCTTGACGCCTGCCGCTTCGAGAATCGTCGGCACGATGTCGATGATCGAGCTGAACTGCGAGCGGACTTGGCCGGTCTGCTTGATCCGTTTGGGCCAGGGGAAAGCAAAAAGGGGACGCAGCTCAATTCGCGTCGATTGAGTTTTTTCACTGGCTTGCCATCGCTCTGGACAGGCGGCGACTTGAACGCTTCCAACGATTAGACAATAACGCTCGCCGCCGCATGGCCGCTACCATGATCGAAGTTGCCCGCTCCAAAACCCCTTCATGGCCGCTGGTCCGTTAGATCAAAACAATGAGCTGCCCCCCTTATTGCCACCCCGACGCACCAACGCCGTTTATGAGTCGTTTCCCATTGCCTGATTTTCTAGGTGGAACTTTCAATTGGAACGAATTAAGGCAACCACGAAAGTGGCCAAGGGCAGGCGCGTTCGCTTACGACGATCAAATGGGTCGACCCGACGCGTTTATGTTCCACGACCTTGCCACCGCTCGGGCCGATTGTCGATTGGCGAAGTTTTGGGTCGCGTTGAAACTGGGTGAGGATGGGGGATTGAACCTCCTTCGGGATAACGGTGGAGTCGTCTGAGTAGTTGCGAGCGAGGATTGCAGAGTATCGCCAGTCCGTTCCAGGCGGCTCGAACTGGCCCGTTTTGGGGTTGGATGGATCGATCGGGCAGAGAACGAACGCTTCGTTCAATTCCAGGCTGAGGTCGAATCCAAGCAAACGGTGCCCGATCGAAAAATTGGCTACCAAGACGCCGAGCAGTTGGTGGTCGTTACTCCTGATGCCGGTGGAGACCGCGATTTTAACTCGATTATCTTTCCACGATTGGAACGACCGGGCAACGTGCACGTAATCGCGAGGTACGCCGTCATGGATCAACGCTTGAAAGTAATCACGAACATCGAATCGTTTACCAATCGCGGAACTTCCGGACACATTGTCGGCCAATTCAAACCCGTGCTCGTCAAGGATGAACACGTTGACGAACGGATTTCCTCCCGCGACGTCGAACCATTTGTCCACATCGACGGAAGAGAGAAACTGCTGAACCGCCGCTTGTCGACGAGCGAAATTCGCATCGCCTTGATGATCTTCAAACGCGGCGCGGAGCTTGCTTTCCTTTGCCAGTTTGCCTGTGAAGGCTCGGATCATCGTCATTTCGCGATCCAGTTGACTTGCCAATCGGGCAGCTTCTCGGGCATTCTCGAACTTGATCTGACCGAGCGAGTTGGCAAGCGAGAGCCCCGACAGCGTGAGCACAGCGGTGATCGCCAGCAGCAAGGGAAACGGGTTGCGACGCACCCAGAAGCGAAACTCCCGAAGGACCGACGGCTTGCCACCGGCCAAGGTCGGTTTGCGTTCCAGCCACCGGCGTAGGTCGTTGGCCAGAGCATCTGCCGACCCATATCGCGCCGCAGGATTGCGGTCGAGGCATTTGAGGCAGATTGCATTGAGCTCGTGATCGACCCGATGGTTAAGCGCCTTGGGCTTGACTAACTCGCCGCGAATGACCCCGTTGAGCGTCTCGACCGTGCTTGCGCCTTGGAAGGGTGGGCGTCCGGTCAGCATGGCATAGAGAATCGCCCCCAGGCCATAAACGTCAGAAAGCGTACAGACATCTTTCCAACGCCCCTCGGCCATTTCCGGTGACATATAGGGAACCGTTCCGACGATGCCGGCCCGGGCGAACGTTTCTAGTAAGCCCGAGTTTCCTTCCGACTCAACACCGAAATCGGAGTTCTCGACGGTTTGTTGGATGGCTTCTGATCGCAGTGCGAGCCCAAAATCGGTCACTTTGGGCTCCCCATCGAGACTAAGTAGGATGTTGCCGGGCTTGAGGTCGAGATGGATCACACTTTCATTGCGTGTGTGGGCGTGATGGATGGCCCGCGCGATCTTTTCAACGATGATTGCGGCCCCCCGAGAATCGGCTTGATAGGTCGATAAGCAGTCGGCGACCGTCCCACCTTCCATCAACTCCATCACAAAAAACCATCGGCCCGACTCTTCGCCGACATAGGTTGTGCGAATGATATGTGGATGATTCATACGAGCGATCGCTCTTGCGTCCTCGCGGAACCGAGAAATGGCGGCTTGATCATCGAGCGACAGCGCATTCATGGTCTTGATCGCCACGACGACCTCGGAGAATTGGCATGGACTTGCTTTCCAGACGATGCCCTGCCCCCCTTCGGCGATCTTTTCGAGCAAGTGATAGTCGCCGAGGATCTCGCCCGCTTGAAATTGTCGCGTAGTGGGATCAACGGAGGTCGCAACGCGGATGCCCGCGAGGTCTTCGAGATAGGCTCGCAGTTCGTCGGCGATTTCCGCGTGTTCTTCCAACCAATGTCTTGGATCGAACGTCTCACCTCGATCGACTCGGGCGTGATAATCAAAGATCGCGAGATTGATCCGTTGTTCACGCGGCTCGAATTCTGTGGTATCGCCCTCCAACGCATCCGCCATTTTTTATTCCTCCCGCAGCATGAGTTCGCGAAGTCTCCGCATTCCGTGTCGCAGCAATCCGCCGACCGCATCGGGAGTCTTGTTCATATGCCGACAGATCTGGTCAACCGACATCCCTTGGCAATGTTTTAGGACAATCGCCTCGGCCTGGGGAGTTGAAAGTTGTTCGAGGAGCTTCGCCAGCGCGATCGATTGCTCCTCCTTGATCGCCCGGTGGCCGACGGAACTGAGGTTGGCCTGAAGTAAGCGACACATCCCGTCGTCGGTCAATCCCAGTGAGACATCGATCGAAACCTTGGGGGCCAGTTTCAAAGCCTTGAAGGCATCAATGATGTGGAACCGGAGCATGGATCGCAGCCAGCCCATGAACTCGGGCTTGGTCTCGCCGCGATATTTGGGGAGGTCGGAAATCGCCTCACAGATCGTCTGCTGGACGACATCCGACGGATCAATACGACCTCTCAAATCGACAGGGATTTGAGCCAGTGCGAGCGTTTTGAGCCAGGCGCGGTATTCGCCGAGATCGGTTAACAAGGGTCAGCTCCTCGAAGGCGATTCAATTGGGGTGCCCCACTGCGACGGCGGGTCAATGTAGGCGGGTTGTTTTTCGATCAACGCGTCGTGGTTTGCCTCAAACCGATCGAGTACCACGGCCCCAATGCAGTCTCCCACCACGTTGGTTATCGCACGAGCACGGCCCAACATCCAGTCGACTGTCAGCATAAGCGGCAAGAGTTCGAGCGGAAGCTTGGCACTGGTCAAGACAACGGCGAGAGAAATCATCCCGGCTTCTGGAACCCCCGCGACTCCGATCGTGGCAAGTACGCAGATCGCCGCGACCATCAACTGCTCACCGAAACCGAGCGTGATGCCGAAGGCTTGAGCAACGATCATTGCGGCGAGGGCTTCATAGAGCAAGATACCGTCATTGTTCAGGTTTGTCGCGACACAGGCGGACATTCTGGCCGAACTGTCCGACACGCCAAGCTGTTTCAAGCTCCGAAGCGTGATGGGAAGCGTCGCCAGACTGCTGCTCGATCCCGCCGCGAAGATGACCGGAGTTTTCACCACCGTCCAGAACGTTTTAAGCGGCATGCGTGCGAAGAACACAAGCCAGCCCTGGTAAACAAGACCGATTTGAAGCAACAACCCGAGCAGGACGACACCGGCGTATTTGGCGAGACCACCGAGAACACTCAAGCCCTGCGTTCCGATGGCCTGAGCCATCACCGCGAAGACCCCGAACGGCAACAGAGCAACCACCCAGCCGAGCAGAAGTTCACATGAGCGAAGTCCGCCTGATACGAAGCCTTCAATCGCGAGATAGTCGGAAGCACCCGACTCGATTTGCTCCGACTTAAACTTCCGCAAGGCGATTCCGACACAGACGGCCAACATGACCACTGGGATGATGGCGTTGTTGCGAAACGGGTCGACGAGGTTCGTGGGAATCATACCCAGGATGTCTTCGAGAATCCGCAACGGGCGAGCGCCTGATAGGATAGAAGGCGTTGTTGAAGTCGGGGGTTCCAGAACTCGTCCGGGCTTGAGGGTATTCGCGAGAGTGAGAGCGATGGCAAGAGCGAATAGCCCGTTGATCATCGAGATCACAATCATACGAAGCCCACTTTTTCCTTTGAGCGACGACCGAAGCAAGGCATCAAGAATGACGAATAGAATGAGCGGAGTCGCCAGCATCTTGATCAGCCCGATCACAACCTTGCCGATCTCGCCGAGGCCCGCGACCTGCGGCCCGAACGCCAAACCAACGGCTGCTCCCGCAAACATGCCGAGCAGAATTCGCGCCGGTGGTGAGATCCGACTCAAGACGGATTTCTTTGGGGACGGTTCCATGATTCGACTCCGAGAAGTGAGTAAAGAGGTTAGCGGATCATGCGTGATGCCGCCTGGACTCTTCTCTGTCGAACGAAAGAGCGAAATCGGGCGCGCTGATTGGGAAAATCCAAGAAATTCCTTCGAGAGAACAAAAAGTAGAAAAGCAAAAGGGGACGCAGAAACGCAAAAAGGGGACGCAGCTCAATCCGCGTCGATTGAGTTTTTTCACTGTCTTGCGATCGCGCTGAACAGGCGGCGACTTGAACGCTTCAAACGAATAGACGACAACTGTCGCCGCCGCATGTTAGTTAACATGATCGAAGTTGCCCGCTGCGTCCCCCCCAAAGATCGCATGATACTCCTATAGATCGCATTATGCGCCTATAGATCGCATTATGCTTTTGTAGATCGTGAAGCGATTTACCGCTTAGCAGTGAAGATGCGAATCGATTCTGGTTTCCCGCATGCCGGAGCGTTGAAAAACGAACTCGGAAAGTATTCCAAATAGGGGGTATTCGCGAATTATGTTTCGCAGTAAATTTTTTAAAAATAAATGGCGGACGCGGAACCAACGTAGGTTTTTTGCCGCGATTTAAATCCATGTACACCGAAACGGATTATGAATTTCACACGGATGTTTTCTGCAGGTAGGACCTGCTTTTTCATTGGCGCTGTCGCGTACTGTCTTGGTTCAGTTTCTGTTAGAGCGCAGGAGCTGATTGCTGACGGGGATTTGTTAGTCCCACTGACTAGTACTACAGCACTTCAAACTTTCCCCGCTGGCCAGTCCATTGGCGCTTGGAAGGTGACTGCGGGCTCTGTCGATGTTTTTAAGAAAGGGGGGGCCTTTCTTTTAGACAATACTCATCCCGGCAACGCGGTAGACCTCGCTGGCGGTAGTGCAGGTACTATTTCACAGACTGTTGAAACGAAAGTCGGAACCACATACAAAGTTAGCTTTGAATACGCAGGTAATTTCACAGCTGCTGGTACGAAATCAATGACGATGGCTGTGGGTGCAACGACCAAAAGATACTCTGTAACTCAGCCGGCAGGCTGGTCGTTTTCTAATTTGCAATGGAAATCGGCTTCGTTCGATTACATTGCGACTGCTCCTCTTACGACAATTCAACTAAAGTCCACTTCGAAGTCGAACGATGCGGGGGTCATGGTAACGCAGATCAAGTTGCTTGCTCTACCGCCAGGGCCTCTAAGCACTGTTAAAGTTCCCTTGCCCGATGATTTAAACTCGTTTGTACTCGACCGGGGTAAGGCTATTCTTCTGGGAAAAGCACTTTTTTGGGATATGCAGGTTGGGAGTGATGGACGCACTGCGTGCGCTTCTTGCCACTTCCACGCCGGTGTCGACAATCGAATTGTGAACACGCTGGCGCCGGGCGCACCCGTCAGTGCGTTTGGCCCACAGCGTACTGGCCAGGCGGCGCCTAAAGCGATAGCGAGCTTCCCCGGTGCCAATAAAACGTTGTTGGCAACTGAGTTTCCCTTTTTCAAGGTGGCTGATCCGATTGGGGATCGAAAAGACAATCAGGTCCTGAGGGACAGAATGAGTATTGTTGGTTCTCAAGGAGTTGTGAAGAAAAAATTCGGTAATATCACGCCTGGCAGTGCAAACGAAAACGGTGTTCTTGTTCTTGACCAGGTCCACCAGGTTGGTGGTGCGAATGCACGGCAGATAACTCAGCGCAATTCGCCAACGATTATCAACGCAATCTTCCACGATCGGCTCTTCTGGGACGGTCGGGCAAATCACTATTTTAATGGGGTTAATGAGTTTGGGGCTCTCGATCCAGACGCACGTGTATTCAAGCGAGTCATCACGGTTGCGAGCAAAAACGTGGCAACTTCCGAACTTCTCATCCCGACTAAAATTTTGCTGAACAACGGATCTGCTGCATCCCAGTGTGTAGGACCCGCTCTGAGCGGCGTTGAAATGAGTTGGACTGGGAAATCCTTTCGGGAACTTGGCCGAAAAATGCTTTCTCTAAAACCACTCGCTCTTCAAAAAGTGGATCCGACAGATAGCGTCTTAGGGGTTTATGCCAGTAGTGCTGCGACTGGACTTGGGTCATTGAGTTACGGGCAGCTAATTCGTGATGCATTCCGACCAGAATGGTGGTCGTCACCTCAGCCGACAGGCGGATTTACCCACATGGAAGCAAACTTTTCACTATTCTGGGGTTTGTCCATCATGATGTACGAGTCTACATTGGTTTCGGACAAGACACCCTACGATGCCTATGCGAGCGCGGATGTAAATGCCCTGAACGCCAGCGCAAAGAGGGGTATGAAGATATATTTTAACGAAGGGAAATGCATAAACTGCCATGGTGGTTCGGAGTTTGCCGGAGCGACGGTTAGTGATTTACGCGGAGCCAGTCCTGAGCTGATTCAGAGGATGCAAATGCAACATTCCATCGCAAACTATGATAATGGATTCTACAATATCGGTGTTCGCAAAACTCTGGAAGACTTGGGGGTCGGTGCATCGCACCCTGTATTCGGCCCACTATCGTATACCGGGCAAAAATTAGCTGGAAAAGGTGTCGAGCAATCAATTGCAATTTCACCAGGTGATCGTGTTGCAAACGATGGTGCCTTTAAGACGCCAACGCTTCGAAACATTGAATTAACAGGGCCGTACTTCCATAATGGTGGTACCAGAACGCTAACCGAGGCGGTCCAATTCTATGTGCGAGGCGCTGATTTTTACGAGAACCCAGAACTCGACCCAGATGTTCACGGAATATCTGAGTTACAGGGAAACCCGGCTGCGGTTGAAGACCTAGTGGCATTCCTCCGAGGCCTGACGGATGAGCGTGTCCGCTTTCAAAGGGCACCGTTTGACCATCCTGAGTTGATCATTCCAAATGGTAGCAGTGGGGTGCAGAGTGGAGTCGTAGTAGACAATATTATAACTTTACCTGCTGTAGGCGCCGGTGGCGGCGTGGCAATCCAACCCTTCGAGCAGATTCTGAAATAACCATCATTTAGGAATCGAAGTTAGACGTCAGGCAGGTTCCTTCGCGGACTTGCCTGATGTCGTTTAGTGCCGACGGAACGTGGGCGAAAAATCGAATCGGGAAATAGGTTCTCAATGATCATGGACGCTGAAAATCTAGCTCTTCATTATGGAATGCAGTTTATTGATTTGGAAGGGTTTTCTCCGGACTCGGAATTGATCGCCCGCTTTCCAAGTCAACTTTTGTTCCGCGAAACGATGTTGCCTATTGAGCAAAAGGATGGATTATGTGTTGTCGCCATCGCCAACCCACTAAAGCTCGATGCGATCGATCAGCTCCATGCAAGCAGTCCGTGGCCAGTTGAGACGGTTCTGGCAAATTCGGATTTGATCAAGAGAACTTTGCATCGATGTCTTGGTTTAGGCGGTGGTACTGTCCAGGACCTCGTGGCTACCTCGAACGACGAAGCGGAAGAACTTTGTGCGGCGGCGTCCGAAGAAATTGATGACAAGTCGAAGGCCTCGTCCGTCATTAAACTGGTCAACGAATTGATTGTCGAAGCGATTGCGCAGCGAGCCAGCGACATCCACATCGAGCCTGAAAAGCAGGATCTGATTGTGCGATTTCGAATCGATGGGGTTCTACACGAGCAATCGGTTCCAAACGAGATTCAGCGATTCCGAGCGGCCATTATTAGCCGTATCAAAATCATGGCAAAGTTGAATATCGCGGAAAAACGCCTGCCTCAAGATGGGCGTATTCAGTTGAATCTGAAGGGCCGAGAACTCGATGTGCGTGTTTCGATCATTCCAACGCACTTCGGCGAAAGTGTAGTTCTGCGATTGCTATCCGGTTCGGAAGCAGGCCTTAGTCTGGAGAAAGCGCAATTGCCTGAGCCGATCCGTAAGACTTGGAACAGCCTGATTCGTCGAGCCCACGGACTGATACTCGTGACTGGTCCAACTGGTAGCGGTAAAACAACTACGCTTTATAGTTCTTTGGCGGAAATACGATCACCCCATATCAAAATTATGACCATCGAAGATCCGATTGAGTATAAGCTCCGTCAGATCAGCCAGATTCAAGTTCACTCGGAAATTGGATTAACGTTTTCGCACGGATTGCGAAGCATATTGCGACACGATCCGGACGTCGTCCTGATAGGCGAGATCCGCGACACCGAAACAGCCAAGATAGCTATACAAGCCTCCATGACCGGGCATTTGGTATTTAGCACGTTGCATACGAATGACGCGGCCAGCTCGATTACTCGGCTTGTGGATATGGGCGTTGAGCCCTATCTCGTGGCCAGTTCATTGGAATCCGTCATGGCCCAACGGTTGATTAGGCGGTTGTGCACACAATGCCGTTGTGCGGTTGATCGCAAACAGATCGAGGTTCCATCAGGTGTCAATCTTGTCGAACCCGAAACGATTTTCAAGCCTGTCGGGTGCCGAGCATGCAACGGGACTGGATATGCTGGTCGCCAAGCCATTTTTGAACTTATGATCAACACTGCAAAGATACGCGAACTCTGTCTGCAAAACGCTTCCGCTGATGTGTTGCAACGAGCCGCAATCCAGGATGGCATGCAGACACTCAGGCAATCCGCATGGCATTTGGTATCGACCGGGGTGACGTCGCTTGATGAGCTTTATCGCGTTTGTCCATCGACGGATTCATAGTGTATGTCATTTGGCTTTCCCGATGCGGAGACGCTCATGGTACTGTAACGGAGGCAAGTCCACGTGCCTTGTGATTTGATTCCTTGTTTGACGAGCATCAATGGTAAAAAAGATGGCGGTTGCCGTTCGACTGGTTGAAAGCTGCCCAATGGCGTAGCCATTAAACACACAGCCACCGGTAGTGATTTCGGGACCTATCCGGCGAAGCTGAGATGTGGTCAGCAAGCCACGAGAAACCAGCCACGCAACTGTTGAGAATTCCGTGCTGGAGATATCTGAGCTCTCGCGAATTTTGACCAGAGAGTTGGCTTGCGACTCGGTCATTCCATCAATCGATCTCAGTGTGGCGAGTGAGGCTTGGTTTATATCAATACGACCTTCGAGGGTAGGCTGATCATTAGTCGTCGTTTTCATTTCCCAATCTCGAAGAATGCGTTGAAGGCTGGCTGGATCGCTCGGAAACGGCGAGACCAAAACCACGTCGGTCGTTTCAATGAAAACCTGAACCTTACAACCTACTAGATCGAATAACGAACGAAGCCTTCGGCCTTTGTTGCTAAGAAGGATGCCGTTTCGCACGTTCGAATTGTCGCCGCCGATTTTCGTTGCATCCGAATTGTCGTCGCCAAGCTGTTCCCGTAGACGATCTTGGAACGTGTTTTCCCTTTCTAACTCGGAGCTCTTCCGAGCTTGCTCCAGTGACTCGGGATTTTCATCAAAGTACTGGGGCGATCCTACTTTCCAAGCCACAACAAACCGAGCGAGGTCATCGCCGCATTCTGCGGACAATTCATCGTAGAGCATGGCGAGGTTCGGTTGATTCAGATTTATCTTGGCAGTGCCATCGTGCCGAAGGTTGCTCTCGGCCCCCGTGACCGTCCATTCGGATGACCATCCTGCATCCAACTGTCCGTCGGCGTTGTCCATAGGCAGGTTTTGTGAGCCATCATTCTCATTATCATCCAATTGTCCATTTTGATTTTGATCCTCACCAAAGAGCAGGTGAGGCGTTACTCCTGGAATCGTCAAGAGACTAGCAAGATCTTCCAGTTTCGGCGAAGGGCTGGGCATCCTCGATGTCGGAGAGTTTCCTTTGTTTTTATCTCTGTTCGCCAGCAATCTGTCGGCGATCGCATCGGCAACAGGTGCGGACATGCCTGGGGTAAACATCAATTTGGATGCAATCTGCTCACGATTGCGTTCCGAGGACGCTAATGCGTTGAGGTTGATCTTTGCTGATTCGTTTTGCATTCCGAATTCCGGTTCTGAGCCGGGATGCGGTATTCGACGAACAACGGCAAAGTGACCCATGCGTTCGTTATCGAATTCTAGGTTAATAATATGGCTCGTTACTTGACCAGAGTCTCCCTGGCCGTAGCGAACAGGATTTGATTGGGCAAGATTTCCTTTCTTGATCCGTGCCAAGGACACCGAAATAGCCGACTCAGCTAATAGACGTTGTTTTACGATGTCGATGTGGGCATGGCTTGCCTCCAGAAGCGACACCGATTTTCTGGTGAAATTGTATACAGCTAAGCTTAATGCTGCGACAACGACGAGCACAAATAGCAATGCGATCCCACGTCTTCTGTCGGCTCGTTTGCATGACTTGGTGTTACTCCTCACTGGACTATGTCTCATGGAATTGCCTTCTGTCGGACAATCGCAGCGGTTGGTTTCGCACCCACAATTTTGGTATCAAAAGTCTCAGCCAAAAAAAAACTGGAGGTGCCGGCGGGAATACAAATGACGCTTCGAAAAGGCGAGGCAAGTCCCTCTTTAAGCTCAAGGATGATTTCAACAGCGTGCGGAAGCCGATTACCTTTCAGATAACTATTCCACTTGGAATGCCAAACTCGACCGTCGAAGTAGCGAAATGCAATTCTAGAAACCTCTTCGATGGAATTCGCCGAAGTGACTTGATTCTTGTCGTCTAATTCCGTTCGTACGAGTCCAGACGATTTCTTCGGGCGTTGAATCGTACGTTCGAGCGTTTGCTTACCAGAGCGGTGTGTCGCCAAGCGAACCTCATTGCTATCGGGACCGATCCATAGAACTGATTGCCGGGGGGCCGACAATGGGGAGCTGGCCTCGTAAAACCTAGAATTGCTGCCTAGTCTGACTACGACAAAAGCACTTTCGTTTCCTACGAAATGAACTCGACTTCCCAAACGACTGATGTCAATGTTCATTACTCGTTCTCCGATCTGCGAATCGAACACTTCGGACTGGCTAGCATCGAATTCTCGATAGTCTTCCGTTGTGTATCCTTCCGCTGACCGCAAATCACTGCCAATATCTTCCAATAAACTCGTCAGTGAGAAAGCCGGAAGAATTCGATCGGCTGCTTGCGAGCGAAATTGCATGAAAAGGCTAGTCGCTGTAATGACAGTAACCATTAAGACCAAAAGCAAAGATAAAGCGAGCAGGGACTCGAGCAGTGTATAGCCAGAACGTCTAGCTGCCGTTGGTAGCTTTCGACCATTCACCCGCGTTGTCAAGGTATAACCCTCTCAGGGCTGGTCTCAGGAATACTGCGAGTCGTAACGAATTGAGCCAATTGCATACGGGCAATCCTCTCATGTTTGCCGGGCTTCCAAACCGCGACCGTGATAAGATCCAAGTTCAATGTAGGGTCGTCTTTGATGTCGACTTGGTATAGCCAGTCTTTGTGATTGGGGACAGCCAAGGGCATGGATGCCGATCGCCGACTAGGCTCCGCGATCGCCTCTTGCAGGATGGTTTGACAGTGCCACGACGCTTCCGATTCCAATTGCACTCGCAGGCCGGCCTGCACCCCAACGTTGATGTGATTCCCGATTGCGGCGATGGAAACCAGAAGTATGGACGTTGCAATTAGGACTTCGAGAAGACTATTGCCGTTACGAGCGTTTCTTCGAAAGTCGAATGGTCTATTCATGGTGATTTAAACAAACGACCGTCCCCTACACGGCTTTTGGAAAGAAGCCACGCAGCCGAAACACAGGATAAAACGTACACGTACACCCGCAACCGGAATTCTAGTGCAAACAATTCAGCAATACAAAGGCTTTTTTGCCGACTCTCCCAATGTCAGGCTGGTGCTGCACGTCAGACTGGTTGCCGCCCAAAGCTGTTTGGTTGCCGCCCAAAGCTGTGGCCGTCGAACTAACGCCGCGACCAATCGCTCGATGTCATAACGCAACACCCGATCATGGCGTTGCAACATTCAACGCGCGCGTTGCGAACGTTCAACACCGCATTGTCATTTCCCTCGTTCGAAAAGAAAAATCATATTTCCCAACGCAGCAACAACTCGGTAGAATCCCTGGGTCCACGACGTTTTTTGCATTCCCGTAGAATGGAGACCGATCAAGGGCACAGAATTGCGTAGAATAAGGCTGGACGACATCGGTCGCCACCTGTTCATCGCACTACAATTGCAAAAATAATGCAAGCCTTCCAATACAAAGCTTTGGACTCAAAAAGCGAAATTGTCGCATCAAGTATAGAAGCTATGTCGCGACAGGATGCATTGAGCAAGCTGCAACAAGTTGGGCTATTCGCTTTTGAGCTCGCGGAAGTGCGAGTCAGCAATCGATTTCGGGGAAAGCTTCGCTCGGGTGCGGTAACACAGTTTTACTCGATGCTACACGATCAATTGGAAGTTGGCGTTCCCATTCTGAAGGCGTTGGAAGTTATTCGCAACCAAGAACAATCCGAATCCGCAAAACAGATGATCGACGACATCATGGAACGAGTGACATCAGGGAGCACTCTCAGCGATGCCCTACAGTCTCATCCGCGTGCATTCCCAACTATCGATTTGAGTGTCATTCGGGCAGGCGAAGAAGGTGGCTTTTTGAGGGAGTCGCTAGCCCGAACCCTTCAAGTGCGTGAATGGCAAGCTTCATTGACGTCGAGTATTTGGGGGGCAATGGCTTATCCGATAATCTTGGTTTCCGTGGCTGCAATATTGGTTCCCGGGATTTTGGTGTTTCTCGTACCGAAGTTCGAACCACTATTCGTATCGCTACGTCAGGCTGGGAAAATGCCATGGGCAACGACCGTTCTACTGGAGACCGCCAATCTAGCGAAAAATTACGGAGCTTTTGGAATTCTGGGATTCGTGATAGCGGTCGTGACTCTCTTTTGTTCGGTCCCAATTGCTCAACTACGCTTGTATTGTGAAAAAACGTTTTCGCGAATTCCATTCCTAGGACCAATAGCCCGAGATCTTGCCCTGGCGAGATTCTGTCGAGTCCTTGGAACGCTGCTTGAGAACAGAATTCCGATTCTCAAGGCGATTGATACCTCTGCAACCGTTGTTGGGAATAGCATGCTTCGCCATGCCATTGAAGCAGCGAGAGACTCCGTTGCAAGAGGAGGATCGCTTGTACAGCAACTTGCCAAATCGAAACAAGTACCAGGAGACATACTCGCCATGCTTGGCGTCGGCGAGCAATCCAATACTCTCGACTCGGTCCTAGTCAAAATTGCAATCCAAGTAGAAACACGCACTCGCAAGAGAATCGAGTTTTCGGTCAAACTTTTGGAACCGGCGATGCTGCTGGTGTTGGCGTTACTGGTCGGCTTCATCGTTTTAGCATTGCTCTTGCCCGTGTTTGAAGGCCAGGGATTGGCCTAAATTCATGAGCCGAAAAACCTCGAATGTATTTCCCAACTGTCCTCAGAGAGAATCATGAAACAATCTTCCCGAGCTCGCACTGCCTTTACCCTAATGGAAGTACTTTTAGTCCTTGCAATCCTCCTCGTCATCATGGGGCTAGTCGTCCCCAAAATACTCGGTCGCCAGAAGTCGGCAAATGTAGACGCAACGATGATTAGTATCGAAGGGCTAAACCAAGCCATCAAACTTTATGCACTCGATCACCTTGGCAATCCTCCATCATCAGCCGATGGTCTCAAAGTGTTGATACAAAGCGGTAAACGAGATACGCGCTGGAAGGGTCCTTATTTGGAGAAACCGGCGAAAGATGCGTGGGGCAATTTGCTTCAATACCGAAATCCAGGAAAGAGGAATGTACAGGGTTACGATATCGTATCGGCTGGCGTGGACGGGATATTTGACTCGGAAGATGATATTGGTAATTGGGAATAGTCATGAGCCATCGTCAATCTAGTGGATTCACCTTAATCGAATGCATCGCCGTGCTCGCTGTGCTCATCGTATTGATGTCAGTCTGCATACCGGGAATCACCAACTGGATTCAGCGGAACGAACTTGCGACGACAGAATCCGAGTTGGAACGCATCATCGCAGAGTCTAATCGCATGGCGATTCATTCCGGGGTGAAGCAGTTTGTCGAATTTGATCCACAGTCTCGGAGGCTAACAAGCAAACCGATGAATGATTCTCGGAATAAATCCAGAAGACCAGTTGACGACCCGGAAATGACGTCATTCCGATTTTCTAGTTCCGTGCAAATTCAATTTGTTTCAAGCCAAACTCAAGAGATTATTTCTGGACTAACACTCTCTCCTGATGGAACCATTTCACCGGGACGGATCAAAATTTTGCACTCCTCAGGTATGGATTCCCTTTGGAAAACGCACCGACAAACAGGCTCCATTCGTCCAATAAACAACCTATAGGCTTTTAGCAAGGTTAGAGAAATATGCTTCAGTCGCGAGTCGACAGCGCACTGCGAAGTCTCCAGATCAGGTGCAGAGCGATCGTGGAGTTTAAACGGAACACCGTTCGAATCTCCCCGATTGGGGCTTCTGATTCCGTGGTTGCTACTTCTGCGGTCGCACCCGCGAAGCGTCACTTGTTTCAATGGGAGAACCCCGGCGACATCCCCTGGCAGGATCCGAAAGCGGTTGCTCAATGGTTGGACGAGCGTCTCGCTGAATGTGGGCTTTCAATCTCGACCGCTATCGTTTGTCTGCCAAGGACCGCCGCTTGTCTTCGCCTGATCGAACTCCCTACCTGCACAGATGATCAAATCCCCAATCTTGTATCCATGCAATTGGAGGCAGTACTCGGAGAATCGTTTGGCGGTATCGAATATGATTTCACGCTGATACCGGATGTTGGCAACGCATCAACAAAAAAAGTGCTGATTGCAACCATAGCAAAGCCAACCCTCCAGGGTATTCAAGAGACGCTTCGACTAATGGGTTGCAAAGTTGAATCGATCACGCTCGCCGAACTCTCGTTACCACT
>JAIPFP010000147.1 GCA_021736575.1 Pirellula sp.
GGAAGGAACGGAAGTGAATGAAGGCAAGAAAATGCTCCGCGAAAGTGGCTTGGCCATTATTTCGGCAGAAGACCTCACTGATGCAGCTAAAAAAGTAGTCGCTTCGATCGCTTAGTTGGCGGCCGACAATCTGAAATTACCCAAGTCCATTAGACATTAGAACCAATCCAAATATGAGTATTCTTGTAAATCGCGATACGCGAGTCATTTGTCAAGGCATCACGGGAAAAGCAGGTGCGTTTCATACAAAAGGTTGCAAGGAATACGGGACCAAAATGGTCGGTGGCGTAACTCCCGGCAAGTCCGGCGAACTTGTCGAAGGTCTACCAGTTTTCGACACCGTTGAGGAAGCCGTTATGCAAACGGGAGCCAACGCAACGATGATCTTTGTTCCGCCAGCTTTTACAGCAGATGCAATTCTTGAAGCGATCGATGCTGGCATCGAAGTCATTTGCGCGATCACCGAGGGTGTTCCCGTCTTGGATATGGTACACGTCTATGATCGTGTAAAACGAAGCAAGTCCATCTTGATCGGTCCGAATTGCCCAGGTGTCATCACGCCCGGCGAATGCAAGATCGGAATCATGCCAGGTTATATCCACAATCCTGGCAAAGTTGGCATCATGTCGCGCAGCGGTACGCTCACTTACGAAGCCGTTTGGCAAACCAGCAGCCTCAACCTGGGACAGTCAAGCTGCATCGGCCTGGGTGGCGACCCGATCGTTGGGACATCGTACATCGATATCTTTGAACGCTTTCAAAACGATGATCAAACCGAAGTTATCTTGATGATCGGTGAGATCGGTGGGGATGCGGAGGAGATGGCGGCAGAGTATGTCAAAAATCATGTAACCAAGCCGGTTGCGGCTTTCATCGCGGGACGAACGGCACCTCCCGGCAAGCGAATGGGCCATGCAGGTGCAATTATCACCGGTGGTAAAGGCACTGCGGCAGAGAAAGTCAAAGCTCTCGAAGCAGCTGGTATCGTTGTGGCTCAATCGCCAGCCGATATGGGTGTCGCGGTCGTTGAAGCGTTGAAGCGAAAATAAAAATGAATCGCCTTTGCCTAGCGGGAAAGTAAAGATCTGAGCCCGAGCCGAGCCCGCCTTCCCGCCAAGCCGCGCTCCCTTGTCGATCGTTCAAGTTGTCGGCAACATCGAGACGTCATCGATCATCATGCTCCCCACGGGGCAGATCTGGGGACGACCCTTTGCCTCTCTGCGAAATCTGAAAAGCAAACCAAGCCGCGCTACGAAATCGGCAATCCCGCCGCGACCTGGGCGCCTGCTTCACCGGGCGCGATTGCTACAAAGTCATGCCCAAGGGGCGGGCCGCCGCGGGTCAAGTCAACCCGCTCAAGCCGCAACCACAGCAGTGACCTAGGGATCGCTAGGAAAGTATACCCCGCAGCACCCAGCAGCTTGAACGTCTCGTGCTCACTGACCGGTGTGGGCTGGTTCATTTCAAAGAGAATCACCTGCGGGCGGATCTCCCGCAGGCAGCGCTCGGCGCCCCGCAGCACCTGCGGCTCGAAGCCTTCAACATCCATCTTCACCAGACGCACCTCGTTCACGCCCTCGCGGGCCAGCACATCGTCTAGACGCTCAACGGGCACGGTGACCCGCTTCGCGTCAGCTCCAAACCTCTGGTTGTCTACTACCAGCGAGCCTAACCCCAGGTTTTTGGCCGGGACGACCAGTTCCAGCGTGTCGGGGCAGGGGCCGAGGGCGAACTCGCACAGTCTGACGTTGCTGAGCTTGGCAGTGGTCTGCCGCGTCCGCTCCAGCACGCGTGGGTTGGGTTCGAAGGCCAGCACACGCCCGGCGGGGCCCACCAGGCGCGAAAAAAGCACCGTCATCACACCCAGATTGGCACCGATATCGAGCGCAACATCTCCCGGGCGCAGCACCCGGCTCGCAATGGCCGTGAGCTTCGGGTCCAGATCCCCCATGTAGAACGCCGCCCGCCCTACGTAATCATCAAGCGGCGCGAGCAGCTGGCCCCCATGAAGCGGGCACCAGACATCCACGCGAACATCGGGCATCAACTTGCGGAAGAGGCCTGAGTTGGCGATGCTCCCCGCGCCGCTGAGGAAGGGATATCGCCGGCAGATGATCGCGCCGAGATTTTGTCGCAGGTGGGAAATAGTAGGCTCCTCTTGTGAACCCTGAACGCTTGGAACATCCATGATACCTTCTTGATCAGTCGTTACAGGGCATTTGATCGATGTCACTGGCTTTACTCCAGTGGTAACAGGCTATCTATCGGGTGGGATCTGCATTCGGTGCTGCGTTATTTTTGACAAGCATCGAAGTTTGTTCAACTGTCAAGCTAGATACGACCCATTGAACGTAGCCGAAGTCGGCACCGCTCAATCGAGACAAAGGAACTGTAGTCGTCTTACCGTTCTCCTTCGTCAGCTTTATCTTGTCCGAGTAAATGACTGTTAATCGAGCCTTGATCGAGTAGGCACCCGTGTTGTCGACCCATTGTCGATATTCCGCACCATCAAATTGAGGTGGCGGAGTGAAGGAACCTACGCCGAACAGCTTGTCGAGCTCAAGATATGGTTGGGAATCGACCGCATCCGAAGTTGTTGTTTTCGTTTCGATCGGGTCTGGTACCGACTCAGTGGGTAATGTTACGGTGTCTACTGCAGCTGGTTGGAGTTGTTTGGGTTGTTCCGTAGCAACTACCGGCGACGAGAACAACTTGTCAAAGGACTGAGCGTCATCTGTGTTGTTATTGGATTGGATCGCCTCGTCTGTCGTCGTGCTGATTGGCTTTTCAAACAACTCGTCCAAACTCGGTTCCCCCTTTTTCGGAACCGGAGCCGGTTTTGCTTGACCATCCACCTTAAACAATTCATCGAGACTCGGTTCATCAGGATCGGTTTTTGTCGATTTGTCTGCGGCCGGGGCTCGCTTAGCTGGTGCGGTCCCAAACAAGTCATCGGCGGCTGGAGCTGGCTTGGCTGGAGCTGGCTTGGCTGGTTCTGTCCCAAACAAGTCATCGGCGGCTGGAGCTGGCTTGGCCGGGGCTGGCTTAGCCGGTTCGGTCCCAAACAAGTCATCGGCGGCTGGAGCTGGCTTGGCCGGGGCTGGCTTAGCCGGTTCGGTCCCAAACAAGTCATCGGCGGCTGGGGCTGGCTTGGCCGGGGCTGGCTTAGCCGGTTCGGTCCCAAACAAGTCATCGGTAGCTGGGGCTGGCTTGGCCGGGGCTGGCTTAGCTGGTTCGGTCCCAAACAAGTCATCGGTAGCTGGAGAGGTCTTGGGTGGTACTACAATCGGATCTAGATTCGTCGGAACGGGCTCGACGACCGGATTTAAAGGTTCTACCTTCGGCGGAACCGGCGTCACGATGGGAGCCACTTCAATGACAGGTGGCTCAACGGGAGTTTGGATGACAGGAGTGGTTTCCGCAGGCGCAACAATGGCAGGCGCAACAGGGGTTTCTGTGGCTGGCGTAGTTACCTTTGGCCGCTTGGTTTCCGGTGTCGCAATTGCGGGTTCCATTTCAACCTGAGGAACGCTCGTCATTTCCGGAGACGCCGAATCGCAAGCGATGGGTGCGGGCGTGCATGGCGACGTTGGCAGCAAGGAACAAGGTGTGGCGGGAACGTCGTCGCACTTCGACTCACACGGGCTAATGACTTCGCAGCAGCCCACGGGAGCTTTGCAAGCGTCCCGGTGAAGCAGTCGGTCGATCCATCGTCCGGCATAAACTGGACTGAAGGTGGTGATCGTACACAGAGTTACAACCAATGCCAGTCGAACCCAATACGTGAATGGCTTGGACATGAACCAAAATCCTCTTTGAAATCTTATACGTTTAGCTTAAATCTACAATAACAGGCGAATCCGGACTAACGGTTCTAATCGTAATTCAATCGCTGAATAGCTGCAAGGAATTTGTGCCGGATAGGTAACACAACACGGTTACGCAAAATTGAAGTTCGGAAGTTTGCTGGATCAAACCTGTCCTTGAATGCGTAGATGCTCTAGATTCATGAAAAGATACTCCTGAAAATCCGAAAACTCCGACGATTCACTTAGTATCGCAACTCCATATTGAATTATTCCATGTTCGGTAGTTTCCTAAAATCGCTTATCGGCAATTGGTCCCTGGAGCGGAAGTGTCTCTTGTTTTTGGGGCTTGCCCTTTTATCATCGTTGCTTTTAGCGTTTTATGCCGTCCAATTGGTCGCATCTCAGTTGGTCAAGGAGACGACCCGACAATCGGCTCGCGACTATGCAAATTCTGTGGTCGGCTGGAAACATATCCTTCATTACACAGGCAAGCCTTCCAAATCGGGTTCGGAACCTCCCCAATCCGAAGACAACCAAAAGATACTTGGGTTTTTGCGAGAAGACTTGCTCCAAAAACGCTTCGATAACAAGATCCTTCGAATCGAAGATGGTCTTGAACACGAGTCGATTTCGGCCGAAGTCGCCAAAGGAGAAGATCTTATCCGTGTCAATCTTCTTTTAGCCAAGCTCGCTGAACAGGACAGCATTGACGCTTTGAACAAGCTCGAATTCGAGAAATCGAATTCATCCAAACCAACGATTTCCGAGAACTCAGCGAGCCCGGCAGCAACTCAGTTGATGGGTACGAATCCCAAGACGCCCATTTTTGAGGAGGCTGGCCCGTCGGACGGTTTTTACTGTTATTATCATCCCATCGCGTTTGATACGAGGTGTATGGAGTGTCACTCCAAGCTTCCAGCCAGTACTGGCCCTCCAACATCCCCTTCGTTGGACCCTTTCCGAGTCCTACGGGTGCGGATGCCATACAGCGACACGCGTGTCTCAAGCATGTGGAGTTATTCCGTACTGACTTCCATTGCAATCTGTACGCTTGCGATGTCCCTTTTCTTTATTCATTGGGTTTTGAAAAGGCTCGTGATTCGACCCCTAAGCTATTTGAAGCATGTCAGCGATGAGATTTCGCGAGGAGACACAAAGATCCGATTTGCGGTGGACACAAACGATGAATTCTACGAACTTTCGGAATCCTTCAATCGCATGCTTCGGCACCTGACAGAAACACAGGAGCAGCTTCAGTCTGTCAACAAAGAACTCGATCGACGGGTCGACGAATTGGCCAGGGTCAATTTGCAGCTTTTCGAAGGGAATCGTCTCAAGGGAGATTTCATGGCCAATATGAGTCACGAGCTTCGAACGCCACTCAACAGTATCTTAGGTTTTAGTGAAGTTCTACAAGGCTTCGAGTCGCTTACCGATAAACAACGCCGCTATGCTTCCAATATCCAAAGCAGTGGTCGGCTATTGCTGGATATGATCAACGACATCTTGGACCTAGCCAAAGTCGAGGCCGGGAAAATGGAGGTCCGCCCGACCGAATTTTGCATTCTCTCAGTGCTCCATGCACAGTGTGAAATCCTTCGAAAAATGGCGGAAGACAAAAACATCGATTTGCGAATCGATTCCAGTCAAACCGAAATGCGAATCGAACAGGACCAAGGAAAAGTACAACAAATCCTCACAAACCTGCTCTCGAATGCCATCAAGTTTACACCCGAGGGTGGTTTGGTTACGGTCACGTGCGATTGGCTGAACGACAACGAGTTTCTTTTGTCGGTTGCCGATACCGGAGTGGGAGTCGCCCCGAGCGACCTCGAAATAATTTTCGAGAAATTTCGACAGGCCAAAGGGGTAACCGGTGTCGACGGACTTACTCGAGAATACTCTGGTACAGGACTGGGGCTCTCCATTGTTCGAGAACTCTGTCGGTTGCTCGGTGGCGATATCACCTTGACAAGTCAGCTTGGTTGTGGCAGCACCTTTCGAGTCGTTCTGCCACGCGCTTATTCGGTCACACTGATCACCTAAGATGAGCATCGCGACAGAACAGGCACCCAGTACTTTTTAATTCTGCCAAATAATGGACAATGCTGTTCCAGCAATCTTTTCGAATCCCCCAACCAAAGTTTCTGCCGAGCCGATGGCAATCACCTATAAAGACAGTGGTGTCGATCTCGAATTGTACGAAAACGCAATGCAGCGACTCCCCAAGTTGATGCACCGAACTTTCACGCCTCGGGTCGTACGAAACGATGGTGGCTTTGCGGGACTGTATTCGCTCGATTTCGCCAAATCGATTTTCTCTCGCAATTACCAGGAACCCATCCTCGTCTCCGGCACCGACGGTGTCGGTACTAAACTCAAAGTCGCCATCAAAGCCGGAAACCATGCAACAGTCGGCATTGATTTGGTAGCAATGTGTGTTAACGATATCCTTTGCACCGGCGCTGAACCCCTTTTTTTCCTCGACTATGTGGCAATGTCGCGAGACAATCCACCTTTGCTCGAAGAAATCGTTCGAGGTATTTCCGACGGATGCATTGATGCCGAATGCAGCTTGTTGGGGGGAGAAACGGCCATCATGCCCGACCTCTATCAAGGAGACGATTATGACTTGGCAGGTTTCTGTGTAGGAGTCGTCGAAAAAAAGAACCTGATCTCCGGTCGTGACATCGCACCTGGCGACATAATCCTGGGCGTCAACTCATCCGGCGTTCATAGCAACGGGTTCAGTCTCGTTCGTAAAGCGGTATTTGAAAGCGCCGGTCTTACCATAGATAGCCATGTACCCGAACTGGGATTGACGGTTGGCCAAGCGCTCATGACGCCAACACTCATCTACAGCCGCCTCACCCGGGCCGTCCTGTCGCACTACAAAGTGAAAAATGTCGTGCATGGTATTGGACATATTACCGGTGGCGGGTTGCTAGAAAATACCGAACGCATCTTGCCAAACAACGTCGATCTCATTTTCCAACGCGGAACATGGGAGGTACCTGCGGTGTTCCATTGGATCGCCAAGCTTGGTCAGATCGAACAGAACGAAATGGACCATGTCTTCAATATGGGAATAGGGTTGGCCCTGATCGTCAGTCCCTATTACGCAGCCAACGTCAAAGCCATCGTGGAATCTCAAGGCTACCAATGCTGGAACATCGGAACAGCCGTCTCCGGGGCCGGCAAAAGCCGATTTTCATCCTAATGTTCGGAATGTTCGGCGATTTTTCGATGCAACATGGAGCGCGTCGCGATGGATAGAATCAGAGTGCGATTGTTTGCTGGCGCACGCGAAAGCATCAACTTGGAAACCATTGATGTTGAACTGCAACTCCCCTCAACCGTCCATCACCTCAAGGAAGCGATTGCAATCCAATTTGAACCGCTTCGCCGTTTTGTTGAATATGGACGCATCGCTATCAACAATGAATTCGCCGATAACAGTAAAGCGATCGATTCCAAAATCGCTCAAACCGTCATCGCGTTGATTCCGCCTGTAAGTGGTGGCTAACTTTTCCTACTCGAAATGATTCAACTCCAATCTCATCATGTCCGACTCGCTCCAACTTCGATTGTATAACGAACTCGATTCGATTGTTTTGATCGATTCGCATTCGCACATCAACCCCCATGCTCCAACGGCCAACTCCTTGGCCGATCTGCTAGGCTATCACTATTACACCGAGCTCGCGCATTCCTCTGGAATGGACAAGCAATTAATTGAAGAGCCGGACATTTCTCCTCGCGAAAAAGTGGAGCGTCTGTTTGAACATCTTTGCAACATAGACAACACCGTGCAATGGTCCTGGTTCGTTGAACTGTCTCGCGAACTATTCGGATTTGAAGGAGACCAGATCGACAAAACCAATTGGGAGTCGGTATTCGATTTAGCGGAATCGAAAATGTCTGGCGGGAATTGGGAAGACCAGGTTCTCGAGGCAAGCAATGTAGAGATGGTTTTTCTGACCAATGACTTCGACGATCCTCTCGAGGGCTTTGATTCGCAACGCTATGTTCCATGTTTGCGCACGGACGATCTCGTTTTTCACTTAGCCCTGCCCACAGTCCGCGAACGTCTCGAAAAATCAACCGGATGCACCATTGGGAAACTCTCGGACCTCAAGCAATCGCTGGAAGTGCTGTTTCTAAGATTTAAGCAACGCGGGGCAAAGGCCTGTGCCATTTCGTTACCTCCTTGGTTTAGCCCAAAATGCCACCTGGGTACCAGTCACTCCGCTCAAATTGCACTCGACGACATCATTCAACAGGGACAGGACGCTTCGGAACCCAACAAAAAGCTGATCGCGGAGTGGGTGTTTTGGAATATCGCAGAATTTGCGGATGCATTCAAAATGCCCTTTGATTTGATGATTGGCGTGAACCGACGCGTCTATCCGAAGGGTGTATTCCAAGGCCAAGATTTGTATGATTCGCGATTGTCCTTGATTCAATACGCAGACTTGTTCAATGCATTCCCGAACCTTTTATTCCCTATTTCAGTCCTGGCTTCGGTGACCAATCAAGAACTTGTGGACTACGCGTGGATCTTTCCAAATGTCTTGACCCATGGACATTGGTGGTACAGCAACACACCTAACTACATTCGACATGACTTGCGAGGCCGCATGGAAGCCATTCCGCGAAACAAACAGCTAGGCTACTATAGCGACGCGTACAAACTGGAATTCATTCTTCCAAAATTCCGCATGTACAAACGCATTTTGGCAGATGTTTTGGCTTCCGATTTCTGCCAAGGCAAGGGCTGGACCGAGGAACGTGCTATCGACCTTGGCAAGCAAATTCTCCGAGGCAACGTCGAACAAATCTTCGGCTCATGATGCGTTTGCCAGAGTCGAAACAAGCGAATACAAGATAACTAAAACAAAGTAAAACAAAAAGTAAGCATCGTGAAGAAGGTTGGATTGGTCGGTTGGCGAGGAATGGTCGGATCGGTTCTCTTGCAAAGGATGACCGAAGAAGGCGATTTCGCGTTTTGCGAGCCTGTTTTTTTCTCGACATCCAATGCTGGCGGCTATGGCCCCATGCTTGCGAACCGCGAAACAGGCCCCCTAGGTTCTGCGTCCGACTTGAACGCTCTTGCCAAGATGGACATCATCATCACCTGCCAAGGTGGTGATTACACCGGCGACATCTTTCCAAAGCTTCGCGCAACTGGCTGGAATGGCTATTGGATCGATGCCGCCTCGACCCTGCGGATGCGAGACGACGCCGTCATTATTCTAGACCCTGTCAATGACCGCGTCATTCGAGATGGAATAGCGAGCGGCATCAAAACGTTTGTGGGTGGCAACTGCACGGTTTCGCTTATGCTGATGGCGTTGCACGGTTTGTTTCAACAAGAACTGGTGCAGTGGATGACCTCCATGACTTACCAGGCAGCCTCCGGAGCTGGCGCACAAAACATGCGAGAGCTGATTTCTCAAATGGGGACAGCTCACTCGAGCGTGGCGCAACTACTGTCCGATCCTGCATCCGCCATCCTAGAAATCGACCGCCAAGTTGCATCGACCATTCGGTCTGAGGCTTACCCTGTCCAACAATTCGGTGCTCCCTTGGCTGGCAGTTTGATTCCCTGGATCGACAAAGACTTGGGAAATGGCCAAAGTCGCGAAGAATGGAAGGGACGCGTAGAGACGAACAAAATCCTAGGTCTAGCCCCCAACACGATTCCAGTAGACGGTATCTGCGTCCGCATCGGGGCCATGCGTTGCCATAGCCAAGCGTTAACTATCAAGCTGAAGCAAGACGTTCCGTTAAGTGAGATTTCGGACATGCTTGCCGGTGCAAACCAATGGGCAAAAGTGATCCCAAATGAGAAGTCCCTTTCAATGCAATCGTTGACACCCGCGGCTGTAACGGGCGGTCTGATATGTCCCGTTGGCAGGCTTCGTAAACTTGATCTCGATCCCTCGCAGTCAGGCCTTTATTTGTCGGCCTTTACCGTCGGCGACCAGTTGCTATGGGGAGCCGCAGAACCACTACGCCGCATGATGCGGATCCTGGTTTAGTAGGCGTTAGGGGCCTAAGAACCTTGCTTTGTATCGTGAAAAGTCTTCCACAAGATTCTTGCCTCGGTGGTAACCCCTTTCTGAAATCAATCGAACCAGTCTTTCCGCTGTGTCGATTTCATCGCTTCGAGCGACCTGAAGTAGATTCCGTATGTCCAATTCATCTTGAGGACGAGTTTTGGGATCTGCTGAAAGCAACTTCATGGCGAGCAGTGAATGTAGACGAGCGGTACGCACCACTACCTTCGGAAAAACTTCGATGGGTTCTGCATCGGCAGCTATTTCCGCCTCAATACCTGATGAAGCAAACAGCAAATCAACCAGAACAGAGCCGCCCGGCTGCTTGACCAACCGAACCGTTGCAAGTCGATCCGTCGCTTGTTGTTCTAGCAACAAATCAATTTGGAATCCGAGTGAGCAAATCTCCCGTACAACAGATTCGGCTTGCTGGTCGTTCTCGACAACGATGGCCAAGTCGATGTCCTTGGTGAATCGTTCCATAGCTCGAAACGATACAGCAAGTCCGCCTATCAATGCGTATTGTATACCGTGGCTTTCCAGCCATTGAACGACTTGCGCTGCGACCTCTGCTATCTCTGTCATAGTCCAAATCGCTTTGGGTCACCTGGAACTCCGACTCCGTCGCCAAACTCAGCACCCGGGCGATGACGGTACCATTTGGATACAGCCTCATCGATTTCTGGCTGCGTTATCTCAGGGCGTTCCCGCTTAAGTTTGTACACGAACGCTCGTTCCGCCAATTCCAGCAACTCAAGCACGACCGCAAACTTTCCAACCGGTTGAAGATCCACGAGCTCTCCTTTTTTTCCATAGTCCACAAATACGAATTCATCGCTCAGCATTTCGCAGGACACATCATAGCTTCAACTTTAGGTCGTATCCATCGCGAAGTGGACCGCCTTGTGCCCGCCGATCTTGGATCCAAGCACCATCACGCTAGGGCCCTCACTTCAAAAAATGTCGCATTCGAATCACATCGCTGTTGGAACTATCGCTTTGCATAAATACCACTTCGTTCAGTGGAAGTGTCTCGAATAGGGCCGATGCTCGTTCGATGCCTAAAATCGCAAGAGCAGTTGCTCCGGCATCGGCATCCAACGCTGTTTCCGCGAATACCGTGACGCTCTGACGGCGTTCGATCGGTGAACCGGTATGAGGGTCAATGAAATGGCTATAACGATGTCCATCGATCTCGACAAATTGGTAAAGATCGCCCGACGTTGTGACGGCACAATTGCGAATGAGTCTCGAAGAAAGCGGTGGCGATTCTTTCCCAAGTCCAGCTACCACGACTCGCCATCCATCCCGTTCCGGTGGAGGATCGCCGACACGAATATCGCCTCCCGCATTGATCAAAATGGAGCTACAACCCGTCGCAATCATTTTTTCGAACGCCCGGTCGAGGATGTATCCGGTTGCCAATCCAGACACGTCTAATTGCATTCCCGGAACAAGCATTTGCACCTTCGTTGGTGTGGTAACCTCCGCCGCGTTTGCAAACTCGGGATCGAACCGCAACATCCGCCAGCCGCACCGCAATCTGGCTTCCTCGATCTCCGATTGGAGGGGCAATTGTTTCTGCTTGCGACTAGCACGCCAGATTTGACTCAAACGGCCAACCGTGATATCGAACTTGCCTTCGCTAAGACGATTCCATCGTTGGCTGTGCTTGAAAACACGCCCCAGATCCTCGCTTACGACAATCGGATCCTGGCTGGATTGATTGCACAGTTTCGATATTTCGCTTTCGGAATCGTAGTTACTGAGAATCAACGAGAGCCGATCGATTTCCCTCAAACCAGCATCCATGGTCGACTTGGCTTGCTGGCCGGTCTGGGCGTAGACGACCATGTCGAGATTCGAGCCCATCGACGGAACGGACAGTTCGAACCGCACCAAGGGTTTTTGAGCGATTGAGATCTCCGACAAGAACAAACCGACGAGCACGCTCCACAGCCAACGCCACCCACTCATGCCAGTCGCCCTCAATGCCATAGTGTTCCTCGTTCCTCGAAACACCTACTCTAGCAACAAAAGGGTCGCTTGTTCTAGTGGGTCTAAGCCCAGCGCGGCTTGCATGGCAGCTAATGCGGTGAAGAAATCTCGCTCCGCTTCCAGCAACTTCACTTCGCTATCGTTGACCTTGATCTCTTGGTTCAACAGAAAGAAAAGATCGACTTCACCTGCTTCGTTCGCCTTTTTGAAGATCGCGAGTGTGATGTTGGCTTGTTTCAGCAATTCGCGCGAAGTCGTCACGTTTTGTTGAGCGATATCCAGTGCGTTGCGAGACGTTCGCAATTCAAGTTCGATCTTATTGCGTTGGAATTCCAACTTTTGAGATAATTGATTTAGTTTAGCTTCGGTACTTTGGGCCTTACCGATGGATTTTCTACGTTGAATAGGAACGCCTCCAATCACGCCAACTTCAAGTTGGAGTGGACCCTTTACGTTAGGATCCGACGTTGCTTCACCCATGTTTTGAGTAGTTTGCATCGTAAGGTCCACATTGGGCAGCATCTGGTTGCGAGCCAAAGTCAGGTCCCAACGCAACGACTGCCGGTCTAGGTTGATTAGCGTGAGTTCCGGACGAATTGCCAACGCGTTTTGAAAGTCCTTGTCAAAATCACCAGGCTCGAGTTGGTTGATTTCCGGGAAATCCTCCGGTAACCATTGCGGTGGCACCAAGAGTGGTGAGCCTGCCTCATCCCTTAAAAATAGTGCTAGCTTGAACGCGGAATCTCGAAATTTTTGGCGTGTATCATTGACCTTAAACTGTCGCTCGTAGATCTGCTGGGCGTTTTGTGAAACATCGAGATTGGATGCTGCGCCGACGGCCAGCGACCGTTCGAGTTGCTCGCCGCGCTTAACGGCAATATCAAGCAGCTTGTCTTGCGCTTTGAGTACGTTACCTGCTTCGACCCACTGCCAGAAAGCTCTTGCCGCATCTTGGCTGGCAATCAACACTTGATATTGTATTTCAGGAGCGACGGCTTGCCTACGAAGATTGGCTTGAAACAACTCGACCCGTTGCGGATCGATTGCGCGACCTTGCAATAGTGGCTGTACAAGTCCCACCTTAAACTCACCGCCTGCGTTGGTTTGTCGCTCTTTGTACCATGGTTCGAAATCGCCTCGCCCAATTTTGTAGCCAGCACTTGCGTAGCCGCCCCACCACAACTGCCTCGCAAATCCAATTCCGTTGCGATAGGTTTCGTAAAATCCGACCGGCTGGTTGAGCGAGTAATATTCGAGTTTCGTATCGTATGCCCCAAGGGCAGATACTTGTTGCCCCGCTACAACCCCAGATTGGAGCCGAGCTATTTCGAGAAGCGGAAAAGCCCTGTAGGTAGAAGCGATCACATCGGACAGTTGCAGTTTCTGTCCAAGCAATGCCGAATCGGACTCAATCGTCGGAACCGCCTCGCGAACAGCAGCTGCATCGTCTGCATTGCCAACTTTCGGGGGTAGCTCTCGAATGGTCTGGTCCAACCGCAACCCGCTTCTTGGTCGAGCGGGGTTTGGCAATTCGGCAGCCTGGCGATCCTTCTCTTCCTTTTGACGTTGCCGCAACCGATTCTCAAGCTCTTCCAGCGAAAGCTGTTTCGCGGGTGGTTCATCCTGCTGGGAAAAGGCCAATGGACCCGAAACGGGATTCCCAATAAAGCAAAGGAAACTCAATTGCCTCCACAAGCTTATTTGAACTTGGGCAACTTTGGATCTTTGGCTTTTTGTTCCCCGCCCTCGGACTTGCTGGCTGGGAATCCGTTCAATTGACGCCATATTTCAAAGCCCAAAGGTACCGTTCGCAAAATGACCCAAGCATTGGCTTTCACGCCTTGTCTTAGATATCGACTGTCCGGCCACTTTTCTTGCTTTGGATCGTCCGAATCCGGGCCAACAATGATCTTAAAAAGCCCTTTGCTATCATCAGCAGGATTGATAGCAATCACTTTTCCGCCGAACGTTCCGACCGCCACGCTCGGCCAACCCACAAACTGAATGGCGGGCCATCCGTCGAATTGCAATCGAACTTGATCCCCCACGCTGATCAGCGGCAGATCGAGACCTCTCACATTGAGTTCGACGGCAAGGTCAGAGGTATCTGGAATGACTTCAAAAAGTGGGTCCCCTTCTTTGACTGCATTGGTTCCAACTAGGGCGAGAATACGTTGGATCCGCCCACTGCTTGGGCTGACAATCTCCAATCGCGCGAGTTCTCCTAGCTTAACACGCAACTCGCTCAAATCTTTCTCGTATTTGGCGACTTCGCCTTCGGCTTTGGCAACTTTTTGATCGAGTTCGATTATTTTGGTTTCGACTTCCTTGCGTTTGCTATCCCGATTGCTTTCTTCACTCAATTTGTCTTGAAAGGCTTCTTCCTCTGCACCATGTGCCTTGATTAGCTTTTGCTCTTCGGTACCTTCTTTGTTAACCGCTCTTTGGTAGTCGATCATGGCAATCGCATCCCCCTTGAGTTTCTCGGCAACGACTAGTTCGCGCATGGCTTGATCGTGGTTTCGTCTCTGACCTTCGACGTCCGATACGGCTTGCTTCCACTTCGCGTCTAAGGATTTAATTTTTGCGTCGACGGACTCAAGCATCTCTCTTAATTGGTCTTTTTCGGTGATGACTTGCGCGCGACTGTTTTCAAGCATTCGTTTCGAGAAATCGAGATTTTTTTCCAATGCTTGTTCTTGGATTTGCGTTTGGTTGAGTTGGTCTTTGGAGAGTGCGTCAAGCTTCATAATGACTTCGCCCTCTTGGACAAGCGAGCCCTCGCGAATATCGGGCTTGATGTAGCTGATGATCCCTTTCGCACCGCTTTGCACGACTTGGCGTCTAAGTTGCGGTAATCGGGCAACCACTTCACCATCGCTTCGCGAAGTCTGTTGCCAAGGAAGAAAAATAGTCGCGAAAATGAAGCCGACTAAGCAAACAAAAAACACGCGAGCTAGCAACCTCGCAAACCAACTCGATCGCACCAAGTGCATGGCGGGGAATCGTTCGCCAAGGCTTTGCGTGGGACGCAAGCGAATCATGCGGCGCGGGGTGGTGGGTACAACGGGCACGAGGGCCTTTGATTGTTCCGGGGAAGTCTGTGGTTGAGGTTGCATAGTATTGTGTAACGTGATCGTTCTGGGGATCTATCCGGTCTGGTTCAACAAGTCTTTGTGTCCATCGCATAGTCGAATGATCTCCTGGTCATGGGAGGACAAGATAATGGTCCATGGCTGCTTGCGGTCGCTGAGTCGTTCCCAGATTCGCATTCGCATTTTTGGAGGCAATCGATCGAGGATACCATCGATTAGCAGTAGTCGTGGGCGGGTCGCAATCGAACGCGCAATCATGAGTCTTGAGGCCTGGCTACCACTCAAAGGATATCCGCCACTTTGCAACATAGTCTCAAGTCCATTCGGGAGCGCCAACGATTCGTCCCACATACCGACGATTTTCAGGGCGTCGCGAA
>JAIPFP010000005.1 GCA_021736575.1 Pirellula sp.
GTCGCACTCAAACTCGGCATCGTGAAGGCGGGCTTGTAATGAGCTCCGCGGCTTTCGTCGCGATACAATGCACCCTTCAGAATGCACTTGGCAGACGGGAGCATATCTTGGACCGCTTTGGTAAAGATAACGTTCTGGTTTGTCCAATTGCCGGTATCCGACAAAGCGCATTTGGCGGCCCGTTCGCTTAATTGGCAAACCTTGTCATAGGCTTCGGTCAATTGCTTGTTATCTCGAACAACGGTTGCCGATCGGGTCATGATGTCACCTAGTTCTTGGTGGATCAAATAGGGGTTTTCATCTCCCGATGTGTTGGAGAGTAACTTTTTGTGTCGTGCTTCTTGAGTTGCAATAGCTTTTTCGTAAATGCTCTTTGGCAAATCCGCGACCGCTTTGTTTCCCTTCATCCAGTTCACGATTCCTGGCGCAGAAAAGAGACCGCTGAAAATGCAGCTCAAAAGCGAATTGGCTCCCAATCGGTTGGCACCGTGGTATTGATAATCGCATTCGCCGATCGCATATAGGCCAGGAATGTTGGTCGATTGATTTCGAGGAGATCCAGGCACAAGGCCTCCCTCTGCGTTGGCTTCATAATCGACCCATAGACCACCCATGCTGTAATGAACGGCCGGGAAGATTTTCATCGGTTCATCCCGAGGATCCACCCCTTGAAATTTTTCATAAATCTCAAGGATGCCGCCAAGCTTGCGATCCAATTCCGCTCTGGAAATGTGGGTCAAGTCGAGGTAGACGCACATGCGTGTCGGATCGATCGACAAGCCTTCGTTGACACAAATATTGAATATCTCGCGGGTCGCAATGTCCCGGGGAACCAAATTACCGTACTTGGGGAAGCGCTCTTCGAGGAAGTAGTATCGTTCGGTTTCGGGAATTGCCTTGGGAGACCGCGAATCGTTCGGCTTTCGAGGAACCCAAACCCGGCCACCTTCACCGCGGGCGGACTCGCTCATCAACCGAAGCTTATCAGCACCTGGAATTGCAGTTGGGTGGACTTGGATAAACTCAGGATTTCCGATTTTCGCACCCGCTTGGAAACATCGGCTGGCCGCGCTGCCGGTACAGAAAACCGACATTGTGGATCTACCGTACAGAAGTCCGTTTCCACCAGTTGCGACGACGACAGCATCCGCAGGAAAGGCTCTCATTTGCATGGTGACCATATCTTGAGCGGCCGCGCCAACGCAGCGACCGTTGTCATCCAAAATCGGCCCTAAGAAATCCCAAAATTCATATTTATTAACGAGGCCTTCGCTTTCACGTCGACGTACTTGTTCATCGAGCGAATAAAGCAATTGCTGCCCCGTTGTGGCACCCGCAAAGGCTGTTCGTCTGTACAAGGTACCGCCGAATCGACGACGATCGATGAAGCCTTCGGGCGTTCGATTGAACGTAACTCCCAGACGATCCATCAAGTCGATGACTTTCGGAGCCCAGTACGCCATCTCCTTAACGGGCGGCTGATTCTGCAGAAAGTCTCCGCCGTAAATGGTATCGTCGAAGTGCTTCCATTCGGAGTCCCCTTCTTGCCGCGTGAGATCGCTAACGCTGTTGATGCCCCCTTGAGCACAAACACTGTGAGAGCGCTTCACTGGCGTAAGGCTCAGCAGATCCACTTGCACGCCAAGCTCTGCCAACTTCATCGTAGCAGCTAGTCCGCCCAAACCACCACCAACGACTAAAACTCGATTACTGCCCATCTGTATCTACCATTCGCAATTTGCGGTTCGAATTTGCTTTACAAAAAAACACTTGATTGAGTGTTAACAGCTATGCAACTGTTAAACCGATTGAATCCATGAACGCATAACGATGTGCCGAATGCAATCGGCAGAATTGCCTCGACTACTCGAGCGGCACTGGCTTTACCTCGTCAGCGTGATGTTGGCCAGATCGTTTGTGATCATCCGGTGTGATTGTGTGCTCTTTCAAGCGGGCGTCGTACATTTCATTTTCGATGACCTCAGCATCTTTTGCATTCGTGGCTTTGACCGCCACCAATGAGCTAAGCCCTGCAGCTCCGATGAAAACGCCAAAAAGGGCACAAGCAATACTAGCTCTGGCCTGCGACTTTGGTGTGAGCCAAACCCCCCAAGTGATCCCTGCGGTCCAGATCCCGTTCGCGAAGTGAAACGTGCATGCCAAGACGCCTATCACGTAGAAAATCGGCCAAACGAATCCGGACATGGCGTTGGCCAGTGAGCTCGCGGCGTTATAAGGACGAAAGTTTGCCATTCCAAGCGGTTCGGCAACACTCTTTAGCCACCATTCATTTTGAAACCAACCGTGCAAATGAAATACGTGCCTAAAAATGAAAACGATAGCAATGTAGGCGGTGATTCGTTGCCAACTGTAGCGGCGATTGCCCGAGAGGGGGTAATTTTGCAGGTTGGATTTTCCCGTTCGTGAAATCCAAACCCCGGCAACCGCGTGAAAAATGATGGGAAGAAAGATGAAGGACCATTCAATGACCGGCAACAGAGGCAAGCTGTGAATGGTAAAAACGTTGTTTTGAAAGACAGACGCCCCACCGATCAAGCTGGCATTTGTCAGCAAATGAACGCACATATATGCTCCGACCGGCACCAACCCGCTCAGGGAGTGTAGCCGACGAATCAAAAAGTCATGACGCTTTAAGAACGAAATAGCAGGAGAAGTGGCAACTGACGAACTCATACAAAAAATTTCTTGGACGCTAGGCGAGGTATAAGCGGTAGTAATATAAGCATTTGCTTTGCCGCGACGAAGGAACAATCCCCCGCCCTACAAGTACTGTAGAGGATATCCCAGTTTTAACTCGGAACCAAGGGCTATGCAATTTAGTCCCCGTTCGCGCAAATCCTAAAAACCCTCAAATTCAGATCCAATTCTAGTTTGCGACGGCCATAGTTTGTATCAATCACAGCAAAATTTTCTATTTCGTTGACAGGCCAGATTTGGGCGAACTATACTCGAACACTGTTGGATTGCCGTCTCCAGTCCTCACTCGTTCGACGAAGCCACTATTCCGGCCAGTTGAGCTTGCTTGTTCAACCGTCCAATCGCTCTATTCCCAGCGGATGCCACATGACACTCCTCGGCAAAGTTTTCACGTTGTTGATCCTCCTCTTGAGCGTGGCCTTCTTCATCATTTCATTGCTTGCGAACTCAACGCACATTGACCACAAGAAGAGGGTATCGCAGTATCAAACTCAGGCAAAACAGCTTGAGACCACGGTGGACGAACTCAAGAAACTCGTAGAGCAACTGCAAACGTCGCGAGCCCAAGAACAAGCTTCCCGTCGCACCGCGTTGGCTGCACTTCAGACCCAGCTCGAAAGTTCCAAAGAGCAATTAGCTCAAGCGAACTTGGAATTGAATAGCAAAGCGGCCACGCTGACGGAAAACACACAAAAAATGGGTGAAACGCTCGATCGTGTGAAGCTCCTGACAAGCCAAAACGACGCTTTGAAAACCGAAATCGATAAGATTATTTCGGATCGTGCGGACAAGACTCGTCGCGTCATCAACCTGACCGACAAACTCAATGGAATGGAAAGCCAAGCTGTTGATCTCAAGGCCCAGGTGTCACAGTTGCAAGTGGATTTGACCACTTACCAAGCCAAAGCGGAAACCGCATCTGCGGCACTTTTGGCGGCTGGCATTCGAGATCCTGACGATGTTCCACCGTCCGACTTGAAGGGTGAAGTACTTTCGGTTGGCACCAACCAATCCGTGGTTGTCTCCGTCGGGAAAGATGACGGACTCCGCGAAGGGCACTACTTGGAAATCTATCGCTCCGGTCAATATCTTGGTCGCATTCAGATCCGAAAGGTAGAGGACGACAAAGCCATTGGACAGATATTGGCCTCGTTCCGAAAGGGTTACATTCAAGCAGGCGACAAGGTCGCTTCCAAAGTGAACTAGAGTTGCCAGCGAACCGAATCTCAATCAACCTTTTCTAACAACCGATCAATCCAATGTCAGCCAAACATCCTATTTCCATCTACACGATGATGATGATCCTCGCGACCATCTTTATGTTCTTGGCTTGCGTGTTCATGGGCATAGAATGGGCTCGTTACGACGGCTCGCCAGCGCCACGCGTTCATTTGGAAGACGCTAGCGGCATTTCGAATTGGGCGTAGTAGGACAGCATTAGTGGGATAGGCTTCCAGGCTGTCAAGTTGGAAATGACAGGCTAACGATCTGTTACTGTCCGAAATTCTCGACGAGTTTCGCTTCGCACGTACTGCGATGTCTAAATGCAGAAGACAAAAAGCCTAACAAGGCTTGGTTCTGCGACTCCGCCAATATCGAACACAGTTCGAACATCAAAGCCCGCAAGTTGTCTGTCCATTTTGGCATGGTCGACGCAAACTATTCCGCATATTCTAGAGGGTGGGTTGGCTCAGCAGTTTGGTGTTGTCATCCTCTGTCAAGTCTTTAACACGTATTCCCCATTTTTGGGATGCCCTATGTCGCGAACGATTGCAATTGGAGATATCCACGGGTGCTTGGCTGCGTTGAACACCTTGATTGACGCAATTCAGCCTCAACATGACGACACGCTTGTTACGGTTGGTGATTATGTGGATCGTGGGCCAGATTCCAAAGGCGTGTTGGACCGAATGCTTGAGCTTGAGAAAATGTGCAATCTCGTCCCGCTGCTGGGAAACCACGAAGAAATGATGCTTGCCGTCATCGAACGCCGCATGGAGCCGTTTGGTTGGCTCAATCATGGTGGTGTGCAGACCATGGAGTCCTATGGCTTCACAGGCGATCTGGATTGTGTTCCAAAATCGCATCGAGAGTTCATGAGCCGAATGCCCAATTTCTTTGAGAACGAGACGCATTTTGTCGTGCATGCAAACTACGACCCCATGCTGCCACTTACGGAGCAGCCCGACGACTTACTTCGCTGGGTCAAAATTACCGAAGTGCTTCCGGGGCCGCACGTGTCGGGAAAAAAAGCGATCGTCGGACACACTCACGATCGTAAAGGGGAAATCTTCGAAGTTGCGCATTTGATCTGCATTGACACCTTTTGTTACGGCGGAAGGTGGCTGACCGCCCTCGAGTTGACCTCCGGCCAAAAATGGCAGTCGAACCCAGATGGTGTCTTGCGAGAGTAGGATAGGGTTCAGTACCTTTTTCGATCCATGACAGCATTTGTCGTTTAGAAAGATTTCTTCGTGGCCAAGAAGAACCAGACCAAGCAGGACATCATTGAGAAAGAACTTTCCGACATCAACGAATCTGCCGGGAGTTTGATGGAGTCTGCCTTCTGCGCGTCCGCGTATAAACTTTATGGCGAACTGCGATCGAAATCACGTTCCGAGGGGAATCTTGGCTACTATGTCTTCGGCACATTTTTCCAAATGAATTTGGCACAGCGCATGCTCCAATTTGAAACGGTACGAGAAAGAGCCGTGGAGTTGATCGCTCTGTTCGAAGACGAAGAGCAAGCCAGACGGATCGAGCCTTCGCTCAATCTAGAACAATACGAAAGCATTATCTATTCGATGGGTGCATGTGCTTATGAAGTCCTGGCGGAAGCGACCGGCGACCTTGATGGTTACAACTCAGAAGGGATGCAGGAATGCCTGACAGGTGGCATCGAAGTCTGCCATCGCGTGGGCAAACTCTCGTGTGTGCAATGTTTTCGCGAGTATGCATGCGACATTCATACTGCGGCGGATGATTATGAACTCGCTCGATACCATTGCAACCAAGTGTTGCAACAGAACACAGATTTTCCGGAGAGGGGTGATAGACGCTGGCTTGCCATGCTGCGGCTTGCGTCGATGGATGTCCTCGAAGGTCAGCACGAATCCGGTCGCTCCAAATTGGAACAAGCAACCGAATTAGCTTGCTTGCCCTCAGTCAATGATTCGACGGGCGCCCAGGTTGCGGTCATGTTCGAACGCTACACGCTCGACATTATAGAAAAGCGTCCGATGGACGAACGGACCGAACGAATCATCAAGGGACTTCCGCCACGCGGTGAATGCCCAGAGTACGATCTTGATACGGATAGTTTGACCGCGATCGGATTTGCCATGAATGGCCAATGGGACGAGGCGGAAAAGCTGCTTGTACCCTGGAACAAATCTCTGAAGCAAAACAAGGCTGTGACAAAATGGCTTGAAACGGGTATCCGACTCGTCTCGCTCTTTCGTCTTCGTGGCGATATGGCCAAAGCAAAACGGCTAAGCGTTCAGTTTGAAGAGGCTGCTACCAAAGCCAACGATTGGCAATCCATCCGTCGTCTCAACCAGGCCCTTGACGAGACGCTCAATGTGACGCCGCTCGGAACCGTTGTTAAAAACACGCGGGCCGCCAGTTCGTTGCCCCAACCGGAACCGGCGAAAGTAGCGAGTGAAATGGAAAAACCAGCTGAGACGACGAGCAAAACCAGTGAGTCGAGCCAGGTCGAATTGCCCACGCCTCTTGCGCTATGGATGGACTCTGTTACGACGAGAATGCAGGCTGCAAGTGTCGCTTCCGAGCAAAGAGGCGAAACCAGGTTCGATGTCAGTCCATTCCGCGACGAAATGCTGCAGCATGACGCAAAAGAGTTCATTTATCCTGAGGATATTGGTCGGGCACTTTACTTGATGAATTTCCTCGTCACGCCCGACTGTGATCGCGGCGAGATTTGGAAGTGGGCCAATCGACTCGTGTCCGCACATCAAGACGTAGCATACTTGATTTCGTTGCTTGGTCGGCTCGGGATGACGATCAGTATGCTGGATCGATTAACGGCCGAGATCGAGCGCGGCGCAAACGAAAATCGTAGCCAAAATCTGAGCCGCCGCGATGATAACAACGGCAACGATGAAGATGACGTGGAGGATGATCTTGATGATGAGGATGAATTGGAGGACGCATTCGATGAGGATACGCTGCCGGTCTCATCGATTAGCAATGAACGATTGGAACAGTTAATTCGCAAGTCGTTGCAGATCGATTCCAAGGGAGTGAACAACAACTTCCGCGCAGCCGAGGTTTTCGAGTATATCGGCAACGCAGGCGAGGCAGAGCGTTGCTATGCCAGAGCATTCAAATTGGATCGAACTCGAGACGACGCAGCCCTTGCACTCGCACGCATCTACTCTGAGACGGATCGACTTCAGGATGCCCTATACGTTTTGGATCTTTGCATTCGAGAAGGTGGCGACTCAGGGGAACTTTTGTTCGAAGCAGCCTTGAAAGCTCACGCGTTGACCCAACACGAATTGCAAGTGAGCTTCTTGCAAAAACTACATGAACGTCACGAACCCGCTCCGTGGACTTACTATTACATGAGTTCTGGCCTGCTGGAATTGAAGAGACCACAAGAAGCGTTGGAAGCGATCAAAAAAGAAGTTGAATTGTATCAATCGACGGGCTTGCACATCGATTCGGTTCTTGCTGCTGCATATGCTCAGCTAGGACTATCCAAGCAGGCGACCACGGAAATACAAAATGCGCTCTCGCACCCGCTTTCCAAGATCGATGACTTGACGATTAGCGGTGTCTCAGGAGCTTTTGAGCGGCTCATTTCCTCAGCCAAAATGTGCCCAGACGAAAGATCGCTCCAAACACAAATCGAAGACAAAATGCTCAAAGCTGGAATTGCAACCGAGAGCTATTTCGAACAAATTCGATCGCACGAAAAACCCTGCGACCTGTATCTCTATCAATGCTATGTCTTGCAACCGCTCGACTCGAATTGGGAAGATTTCGAAGGCTGCCTGATGGACCAAACGGAATGGGAGTCCTACGTCGGTCAGTGGGGTGTGCTCGCTCGAAACGCAGACGAGGCGGCTGATTTTGCGTTGAAATGGCAAGCCAAATGTTACCCACTCGAACCCTCGATCATGGAGATCGAAGGGAACGAAGAACCGTTGCACGACCGGCCTGGGGTCGCCTTTCAAGGTCCACGATTCCCAGACATCGAAGACATATTCGACGATGAGGTTGAGGACGATGAGGATGAGGACGAGGACGAAGAATAGAGCGTTTCGAATCGACGTTGCGGTAACATCGCTCGAACGAGACCCAAAAAACCTTTTCACGCACCCGGCCCAACATATTGAGAAAATAAACACACAGATCGGCTCTCTCATGCTGGCTAATCGTTTTCCTATCACAGTTCAGAGCAGTGCACTGCGCAAAACGACATTATTCGCGCGTTTTTAACGATCATCACCTAGTGGATTCCATGGATTCTGGAACAATTCGCCTCGTGATTTGCTATCCAACCAGCGGAGATCCTTATGAACCTTAGAATTGTCGGTCTTTCTTTCCAAATCAGCCTCGCCTTCATCGCATTGGTTCTGGTTTTAAACCTGACCCACTCGCACGCTCAAGGGACGGTTGATCCAAAACTCCCAACTTACAAAGCGGTTCCAGGACTTTCCGGTCAGATCAAATCGGTAGGGTCGGATTCCATGAATAGCCTCATGCTCCTCTGGACTGAAAAATTCAAGGAATATTACAAGGGGGTTCGAACCGAAGTCGAAGGCCAGGGTTCGTCCAAAGCGATGCCAGCTCTCATCGAAGGTGCAGCCAGCTTTGGTCCAATGAGTCGCGACGCAAAACCTAACGAAATTGGTGACTTTGAAAAGAAGTACGGTTACAAACCCGTGCTATTGCCGACGTCCGTTGATTTGTTGGCCGTCTATGTGCACCGCGATAATCCTCTGGAAAGCATCAGCCTTGACCAACTGGATTCCGTCTTCTCTAGCACTCGCAAACTGGGTGGCGAAGCGATTGAGCGATGGGGACAGTTGGACTTGACTGGGGATTATGCCAAGGAGCCGATTGCCTTGTTTGGTCGAAATGCGGCCTCCGGAACGTACGGCTTCTTCAAGGAAAAGGCACTAGGAAACGGCGATTTCCGTGACCAAGTCAACGAACAACCAGGTAGTACCGCAGTCATTCAATCCGTTGGTGAAAACCGATTCGCGATGGGTTACAGCGGAATCGGATACAAGACATCCTCCGTCAAACCGCTCAAACTGGCTCCCAGAAAGGGAGAGCCAGCTATCGAGCCAACTGAGGAAAACGCTTACAATGGGAAATATCCATTGGGTCGGTACTTGTTTTTGACCGTCAATTACAAGCCCACCAGCAAACTCGAGCCTCTTCGCAAGGAGTTCATCAAGTTTGTATTCAGCAAGGAAGGTCAACAGTTAGCAGCCAAAGACGGATACTTCCCTGTCGACGCAAAGACGGCGTCGAAGGCATTGAAAATGGTCGGTATCGATCCTTGATTGTGCGGCTCATGGGCGAGCGGCAGACAGGAACTTACCGGGCCCCGGGGGCACGCCCAAAGAGAAAGCGATGAGCGTGAATTCGAGGTTCAATGCAATTGACACATCACACACCCATCGTTCCTCAGAGCGTGCCACCCTTTCGCGCTACGAAACTAACTTGTGAAAAATCCTGAAAGCCAAATCACTCGCTACCGACGCGATCGCAATTCGTCGTGGTGGGTTCGCGTATCAGATCGAATTGCCAAGCAAGTGATCACGGTCGGCGGAATCGGTACCATTCTTGTCGTTATGTTGGTTGTGTTCGTGTTGCTCGGGAATGTCGTCCCGATGTTCCGAGCCAACTCATTGGCAACGCTTGGGACGATTTCCGTCGCTTCCCAATTTTCCGTTGCTTCCCAAGTTGATGCGCCGGAGGCTAGCGACGGCTCGGTGCCTGTTGCTTGTGGCGTGGACGAGTATGCTGAGTTGCTTTGGGTGCTGCATAGTACATGCTCGATTACCGTTCATTCGATTGAAACGGGCAAGCTCTTGAGCACGCACTCCCCAAAGGATGCCCCAAAGGATGCCCCAAAAGATGAGGGTTCCGGTAGATCCCTACCTTCGATCGTTTGTTGCTCGGTTGCCGACAACGATGCGAGCATGTTGGCGGGTTGCTCCGACGGTTCGGTTCGGCCCATCACCCTTTCGATTGTGGTTGAGTTCGTAAGGGCGGCTGAGCTTAATGATTCCATTTCGGAAGCGTTGAAATCCGGTGTCGCATTGGACGATGGGACCGTCTACCGTTCGATGCCGAGTGGATTGGTACGCAAGCAAACGGTCAGTGATATCATTTTCCACAAGCCCATCGACATTTCCACGAGGCCAATCACGAGTGTTGACTGGCGAACACCACAATCGGCATCCAGCTTTGACGAGTCTCAAACCTGGACATGGGGCGCTTCGGATGGTGAATCGATCGTGCTCGGAACGGTCGACAACCAAGTCAACAGCTTCACCGGCAGCATCACCCAGCAATCGAAGAACTGGAAGGCATCCTACCCAACGGGGGTAAGCGAATCGAAGCTGATCGCGTTGATGGTTGGATCGCGTTCGGAACATATCGAATCGCTTGACTCAGCGGGGAAAATCATCGTATGGACTCCGACCTCAGATGGCAAATTGGTTAGTGGCATCTCGCATACTTCTTTGGCGGGTACGGAGAGCAAAGCCTTGATAGGTACTGCACTGTTGGGGCGATCGACCTTCATGATTGGCAGCAAATCGGGGCACATCGAAGGCGTCGCGTTGACTTCAACAGATGCTGGGCAGGAACTTCTTTCGATTCACCGTTTTGCCGGCGAAGGTGGAGCGGTTCAAGGGTTAGCCGCTTCACCGGAAGGACGTCTTGTCGCCGCCGCCTTTGAATCGGGCAAGGGAGCCGTGTACTACGTGCCGACAAACCGGAAACTGCTTGAATGGACATTGGATGCGAACCATGATTCTGTCGCTGACGGGCATGTATTCTTTTCTGCCAATGCAGCCTGTGTCGGTTCTCTGAACGACAAGCAAGTGAAATTGTGGCGATTGCAAATCCCTTTCCCGGAAGCTTCCATCGGATCCTTCTTTGGTCGCATTTGGTATGAGGGTTACCCAGCTCCTCAGCATGTTTGGCAGAGCAGTACCGGCAATGTGCAAGGAGAGTATAAGTTTGGATTCATGCCGCTGATCTTTGGCACACTTAAAGCAACGTTTTACTCCATGTTAATCGGGGCGCCTATCGCGTTGATGGCTGCCATTTTCGGTAGTGAATTCATGAATAGTCGATGGCGTGCAAGGGTCAAGCCAATCATTGAGCTCATGGCCAGCGTTCCGAGCGTTGTACTAGGATTCATCGGAGCTTTGGTGCTTGCCCCGATCCTTCGCGACAACCTGATGATGGTGCTTTTGTCGGTTGCGACCGTGCTGTTTTTATTTGTGTTCACAGCCCATTTGTGGTTGGTGATCCCGAGCCCGACTGCGATTCGACTGCGCTATTTTCGACTACCTATCTTGTTTGCACTCATCCCATTGGGTGTTGCCATCGCTAACAGATCGTCTGGAACGGTCGAAGCGGCAATCTTCGGTGGTGATGTCGTTCAATGGCTTTCGAATCGAAATGGATCGGGTTGGGCAGGTTGGTTTTGTCTGGCTTTGATGCCTGTGTCGATTTTGGTGGCTTGGGTTGTTAGTGGGCCATTGGGACCTTATGTTCAAGCATATGCGAGGACGATGAGCTCATTTCGTTTTTCGCTCGTGAATCTAGGAATATTCGGACTCTCAACCTTGGCGGTGCTTTTGATTGCGGCGCTGTCCGCTTGGGCGGTGGCTGCGATGGGCTGGGATCCTCGTGGTTCGGTGTTGGGACCGTATCAAGAACGAAACGCGCTGTTGGTCGGAGCCATTCTTGGCTTCGCGATCATTCCCTTGATTTATACGATTTCCGAAGACGCGTTGCAGTCGGTACCTCAGCATTTGCGAAGCGCTTCGTTGGCATGTGGGGCTTCGACCTGGCAAACGACAATACGCGTAGTGGTTCCAACGGCCATGAGCGGTTTGTTCAGCGCGTTGATGATCGGATTTGGACGGGCTGTAGGTGAAACGATGGTCGTGCTGATGGCAGCCGGCAACACGCCTGTGATGGATATCAATCCAATGAATGGCTATCGAACGCTATCTGCGACGCTTGCCACGGAATTGCCAGAAGCAGCCCGAGGTTCGACCCACTTCCATGCGCTATTCTTGGCCGCTTTCTTGCTGTTCTGCTTCACCATGGTGGCCAACACATTCGCGGAAATCGTTCGAATGCGATTTCGAAAGCGAGCCTTTCAGCTATGAAATCAAATTCCCGTGCGACCGCGACAGGGACGACGGTTATGTCTCAAGGGGAGCCCATGGTTTGGCTCACCGGCGGGATGTTCGCAATCGCATGCACCATGATTGCGACACTCTTGGCTTTTATTCTTTACCAAGGATTATCAACGCACTGGCAACGCCCATTCGCAATCTACACGCTTAACAGCGGTGGCATGCTTGCTGGTGAATTGCAAAATGAACAACCCTACACGGTCAGCCAACAATCGCTGTCCGAGCTTGATGACGTCAGTCGCAAAAAGGCTGAGGACTTGTTGGCTGGCCGAGAGCAAACAGTGTCGACACAGCTTTATCTCCGAACAGGCAATTACGATGTCGGTAATCGCCATTTTGCATTCGTTCCCAAGATCGGTCTATCCTCAAAGAAACCCTATTTTCCAACTGAAATTTGGTTGCTCGAACGTCGCGAGTGGGGCGTTCTCTATGGATTCCCAAGCCGATTGAAAACAAGTTTTGCTCCAGAATTCGATCGAGAATACTCGCTCCTCATGGTTCTCGTCAATCAGATCGATCAATTCAAGACAGACCCGCAATCCGATGCCGATGCATTGAAGACCAAACTGACGAGCCACTTAGAAATGGTCGCCAAGAAACTGGCGGACGAGTTCAATCAACGCGATCTCAGCACGGATTCGGAAACACAATTAGTTGGGGCAACGCATGCTGCCATGACACTCAGCCGCGCCAACCAAAGACAAATGGAAGCGGCCAAACAAGAGCTAGGAAGAACCGACCGAGAATTGTCAAACGGCCGTCTGCTGATTCGCAAGGCAGAGTTGGCGGACAAGACTGACCTTCAAGCACTAGCCGAAGACGCGATTCAATTGGCTAGTGCGGAAGCGACCATCAAGGCTCAATCAAAGGAAACACTCGAAGCGATTGCAATCTGGCAAAACATCTTCGCGGCGGACAAAGACGCGTTGCGTTGCTTGACGGCTATTCAGGAGGAAGTTAGGAAGCAACAGGACGACGCGTTGCAATCGATGGTTGAGGCGAACGACGCCGTCAAGCAAAAGAAAGAGTCTCTGCCTGCTCGTTCTAGGAGAGCGTTGGAGACGGCGAGCGAGAAAACGCGGGTGGGGACTGCATCGCAATATGAAATCAACAGTCGCATTGCACGGTTGGAGGCTATCAGTAAATCACAAGTGCTTGACATGCAAATTCCGATACTCGAATCGCAACCCTTGCAAACAACTGATGTCGTCGGCGACCAGGGTAGTAAATCCGTTGCTCTTAGCGAAACCCAAAGGTTGGTTTCGATGAGCAATAATGGCAGTTCGCCAGTCTATGTATTCGTCTTGAGCGGGAGTGGTAGCACACCAGCCACCGGATTTTCGCTACAAAGCAAGGAAGTCCTGGTGTCCGATATCGTTCGCCTTGCACTGCCGAATCAACTGGGTTTATTCGGTAAATTCTCGCTGTATTTCGAGAGGTGGTTTGAGTTCTTGTTTGGGCAACCGCGAGAAGCCGGGAGTGAAGGGGGCTTTTTCCCTGCGATATGGGGAACCATCGTGATGACCTTGATCATGTCCGTGGCGGTGATGCCATTTGGTGTGATCGCCGCTTTGTACATGCGGGAGTATGCCAAAAATGGTTGGGTACTGAGTTTGATTCGTATCAGCATCAATAATTTGGCAGGCGTTCCGAGCATCGTTTATGGCGTATTTGGGCTCGCATTCTTTTGCTATACCATCGGAGGATTTATTGACGGAGGTCCAACCAAGGCGGGCTTGGTACCTTGGCCAACGAGCACTTGGTTCGTGGCATTTGCCGCTACGGCGCTCGCGGGAACGGTGGCTTTTATCTTTGCGTTCCTCGGTTCGGGATCACCCACACAGATTTCCAAGAGCCGCAAACGCATCGCGAGCTTCAGTGGAATGTTTTGGTTGCTCTGTTTGTTCGGACTAGTGGCTTTGTTTGCCAAGTCACCGTTCTTTGACGGATTCTACGAAGCGAACTTGCCGAACCCGACTTTCGGCAAAGGCTGTTTGCTTTGGGCGTCGTGCACTCTGGCGTTATTGACGCTGCCGGTTGTGATTGTAGCGACCGAGGAAGCCCTGTCGGCGGTTCCGAACTCACTGCGCGAGGGTTCGTATGCGTGTGGGGCCGGAAAATGGCAAACGTTGCAACGCATTGTGTTGCCTTTTGCCAGACCCGGCATCATCACTGGTTTTATCCTGGCCATGGCACGGGGTGCAGGTGAAGTTGCGCCGTTGATGTTGGTGGGTGCGATTCCGCTGGCCACCGACTTGCCGCTGGATTTAGAATTTCCTTTTTTTCATGGCTCAAGATCCTTCATGCACTTGGGCTTTCAGATTTATTCATTGGGTTTTCAAAGCCAAAACAGCGAAGCGGCAAAGCCGATGGTATTTACCGCGACGCTGTTGTTACTGACAATCGTCACGTTGCTTAACGTGACTGCAATCTGGCTGCGAGCCCGATTGCGCAAAAGATTTCAAAGCAGCCAATTCTAGTTACGCATCGACTGTATTTATGGACAGACTCAAAGCTATCGCCGACGGACAACGCGTTGAATCGGTCGTGCACGACGAAGTGTTGCAGGAAGATCCTGTTTTGCGAATTGTCGGATTCAATCTCTTCTATGGTCGCAAGCAGGCTCTTCACAATATCTCCATGCCTCTTGCCAAAGGGAAGGTTACGGCATTGATCGGCCCTAGCGGTTGCGGCAAATCGACGTTGTTGCGCAGCGTCAATCGAATGAACGACTTGATCGAATCGGTGCGAATCCAAGGGGACATGATTTTAGGAGAGGACTCCATTTTTGCCGCAGGCGTCGACGTGATTCAGTTGCGAAAACGTATGGGGATGGTCTTTCAGAAGCCGAACCCATTCCCAATGACCATTTTTGAGAATGTGATTTATCCCTTGCGCATCGATGGCGAGCGAAATAAGAAACGACTAATGCAAGTATGCGAGCAATCCTTGCGGGGTGCAGCATTGTGGGAAGAGGTCAAAGACCGATTGCACGAATCTGGACTTGGACTTTCCGGAGGACAACAGCAGCGACTTTGCATCGCCCGAGCGATTGCGAGCGATCCGGAAGTTCTACTATTGGATGAGCCCTGTTCGGCCTTGGACCCGCTGGCAACGGGTAAGATTGAAGACTTGATCGAGCGGCTAAAAGGGGATTACTCGATTTTTATTGTGACGCACAACATGCAACAAGCATCCCGCATTAGCGACTATACGGCCTTTATGTATCTGGGTAGATTGGTTGAACTTGGACTAACTTCTCGCATTTTCACGAAGCCAAAGTTGCAAGAGACAGAAGACTACATCACTGGCCGGTTTGGATGACGCATTTTGGAAATTGTTTTCGAAAATAGATTTGTTCGTTCCCTGCCAGCGGATGTTGAGCCAAGGAACTTTTGTCGCCAAGTCCGCAATGCCTGCTACTCTCTGGTGAATCCGACCCCTACGTCAAACCCCGTTTTGATTGCGCACTCGCGCGAAGTTGGAGAACTGTTGGGCCTCAATCCGGAATGGTTTGCGTCCGAACAAGCGGCGAGAGTCCTGGGCGGAAGTGAGTTGTTGCCAGGCATGCAGCCTTTTGCAGCGTGTTATGGCGGCCATCAATTCGGTAATTGGGCAGGACAACTTGGCGATGGGCGAGCCATCAACCTCGGAGAAATGATTGCGACCGATGGGAAGCACTGGACCTTGCAATTAAAGGGACCAGGTCGCACACCTTACTCGCGATCTGGCGACGGGTTGGCGGTGCTTCGGTCATCGCTTCGCGAGTTTCTTTGCAGCGAAGCCATGCATCATCTTGGGGTTCCCACCACACGTGCCTTGAGCTTGGTCTTAAGCGGCGACTTAGTGACGCGCGATATGTTTTACGACGGGCATCCTCGCAAGGAACTGGGCGCAATTGTTTGTCGTGTTGCCCCAACGTTCACTCGATTCGGAAACTTCGAGATTTTGACAGCTAGGCAAGAGATTGACAATTTGCGAAAGCTTGTCGACTTCACGATTGCTGCAGACTTCCCCCATCTGGAGTTAAACTCGCCAGATCTCTATCGCGATTGGTTTGAAGAAGTATGCGTTCGAACCGCTGAGATGGTAGTGCATTGGATGCGAGTTGGCTTCGTTCACGGAGTAATGAACACCGACAACATGTCGATTCTCGGTCAAACGATCGACTACGGCCCGTACGGATGGATGGATGGATACGACCCCAACTGGACGCCCAACACGACGGACGCAGCTGGCCGGCGTTATGCCTTTGGAAACCAAGGGGAGATTGCCCACTGGAATCTATTGCAGCTCGCAAATGCACTCTGGCCTTTATTCGAACAGGAAGCTCCTTTGCAACACGGACTCCATCGCTATGTTGACGTGTACCAAGCTTCGTTTCAAACCATGATGGCCAATAAGCTCGGTTTCAAGCATTTCGAAAGTGAAACGGATGCGGAGTTGATTCAGGAGTTGGACAACCTTTTGCAACGAACAGAAACCGACATGACGCTGTTTTACCGTTCGCTATCGGCTATCAAGCTCGACGGAATTCCAGTCAGCGAGCTACGCGATCTTGTGACACCGCAATGGGTCGGCGAGCTGCTAAGTTCAGCTTACTATGGTTCCGAACCCAACCCATCGGGTGGTTTGAATGATACCGCCCATTGGATGCAAAAATACTTGAGGCGATTGATGCTGGATGGTCGATGCGATAGCGAACGCTCCGAACAAATGAACAGCAACAATCCATTGTACGTTTTGCGGAATTATTTGGCCCAACAAGCCATCGATGCTGCGGAAGCAGGTGATTATCGCGAAATCCAGAATCTCCTGGAATTGCTTCGCAAGCCTTACCAAGAACAAGCTGGCAAGGAGGCCTACTGTAAGCGACGGCCCGATTGGGCCAGACACAAAGCCGGCTGTTCGATGCTGTCGTGCAGTTCTTAGAGTGAACGGAAAATCAATGTTGCACCGTTGGTTCGCAAGGTGCAACCAATTCGATCGAGATGGCAACGGCCTGAAAGTCCATGTGGATCGAGTTTTACGCGGAATTGGCAAAAAAAATTTTATTCTTAGACAAATTGTGCCGTTTCGCGCATCCTAAGACATTGTCATGACAAATTGCGACTCCTTTTCTAACCAAGTGCGAATGAGTGCCCAATGCATCGTCGAAAGCGGTGCTGCGGGCCTGTCGGGTTTGTACGACTTGACTGCACAACGCTTAGTGCGATTCGCCGTGACCATAACTCGCAATCAACACGATGCAGAGGACGCGGTTCAAGCCTCCTTGGTTCGTGTAGTGGCGTCTCCGCAAGTCCTGACGCGAGCGGATTCTCCTTGGCCGTATCTGCTGAGGATCGTTCGCAATGAGTCGCTTGTCATTCTCCGCAAGAAACGCCGGTGGGCAGTTGTTCAAAGTTTAACGGATTTGTTAACCAGTCGATCGGTCGACGAACTCGAACAAGAAGAGTCATTTCGCGCTGTCTGGCTTGCTATGCGTTCGCTGCCGGTTGAGCAACGCGAAGTTGTCGTACTCAAAATTTGGGAGGATCTCACCTTCGCTCAAATCAGCGACGTGCTTGGGGTACCAGCCGCCACGGCTGCGAGTCGCTACCGTTATGGATTGCAAAAACTTTCGGCTCAGCTCCAGTCGTTCGATGTGGAGGTTGTCCATGAATAACGACCCAATACTCCACGACGACTCGGGCGAGTGGGAGATCTCGGGCGATTTGCAGATGTTGATCGAAGCAAAGGTTCGGTCTGCGTCACGTTACGTTATCCCGTCGGACAATCTGCGTCCGCTGACGCTTCAGGCGGCTCGCGATTACTGTTCTGACAAACGAAGCAACAGGATGCTCTTCAAAATGATATTGGGAGTCGCAGTATGCTGTTGCGTGCTTTTGCCAATGCTAGAAAAGGCTAGTTCTTTCGGCGGCTCACTCGCCTCTCCCTCACAGGAAGAACTGGAGGAGAGAGCGATCAAGATTGCACACGAACGCCATGTCGGGATCGAGTGGGGGCTTCACGAAGCGTTCGTTCAAATGCGACACGAGCAAGCCATTCGATTTGGACAAGCTACCCAACAAGATCTTTCTCAATAGACACAGCCGACAAAGGTAGCAGGCACGCTCCGCCGTGTCGTTCGCAGTCAGGCTTTTACCAGGATTCCAGGTGGACGGCACATGGAATGTGCCTACTACTTTGACGACGGTTTGGCTCGCCGCTAATTTTAATCGTGCAGGTCGAATAAATTTGCTCCCTTCGCGCATCGTATCTGTGGTGACGCACGCTCTCTGGCGACAAGGAGAGAAATGCGAGACAACAAATCTACGAGAACCGACCCATGAACGACGCTTCGGATCGCGAGCTGAACATTGATGATGTGCTCGCCTTCAATGCACAACTACAATCACTTTCCGAAGCCAATCTACCTATTGACCTCGGCTTCCGCGTTAGCAAACAAACGCTCTCGCAAAAGCTAAGCCAAATCAGTTCTCAAATTGCTTTGCAAAATGCTCGTGGAAAGACGATCGAACAAGCTGTCGTCGAAGACCCATCGATTCCAATCCAGTATCGCATTTCGTTGATCGCTTGGAGTCAAGGCAAAACGATGACCGATGCGATTTCCCCGTTGAATGCAATCGGGCATTGGCGACGCGATGTTGTGGCAACGTTGAATCGAAGCTTGCTCGAACCTTTGATTCTGTTGGTTTTGGTCTACTGCGGTCTTATGTACTTGGTCATCACGCTCGTCCCGCATTTAGAGGAGATCTATTCTCAGATCCGAACAACGCCTGGAGCAAGCTTGAAAATATTGATGCAGGTGCGAGATTGGCTTCCCTATTGGGGACCCGGTTTGCCCGTCCTGGTCATCGCGGCTTGTTTGTTTTGGAGGAGTCGTCTACCAACTTCGAACATGCGTTGGCTACCCGTCGAATTCAAGGATTCCAGTTGGGTTGAAAAGGCGAATCACGCAGATAATATGGCGAGACTGGAAGAGAATCTTGCGAATGAGAGACCTTTATCCGAGAACCACTCGGTGATCAGACTTGGCCAAGAATTGACGGCAAAAAACCCGTCTCCTTTACTGAAGTGGGCGATCTCTAGTACTGACGACCCTAATGCTAAAGCGGGAACGCTTCGATTTGTGGGACACACGTTTCGCGAGGCAGCCAAATGGCGAGTGGTACGGTGGAGCTCTGTTTTGCCGAATGCACTTGCCGTGTTTCTTGGTGGTCTGCTGGTGTTGGGGTATGCATTAAGCCTCTTTGCACCGATGATCGAACTGCTATGCACATTGGCCCGTCCATAGGATTTACAAGCATGTCAACTAGTGTTCGTCCGAACCATTTACGATTGATCGATGAGGCGTTGGAACGACGTCACGGATTGATCTCTTTGCTGGAAGCTGCGGAACAAGAGTTTGCTTGGATTGGTTCCTCGTCTAGCTTTCGCCATGTGACCGCAGCCCTGAAGCGCGATGTCACTGCCGAAGAAATCTTGAACGATGGAGTTCTTGCGGCCTGGCTTCCGGTACTGATGGCCGATAGCAAGGCGTCCGGAAGTGCGAGTCAATATGAGCAGTTGCTAAAGATGATGTCTCAGGAATCCGTTCGGCGGCGCTCGCATTGGCAGTCGCTCGCCTATCCTTTCATTCTATCGCTCTTCGTCTTTGCTATCTTGGTGATGATGTCCATTTGGATTATTCCCACGTTCAGCAAAATGTTCCGAGAGTTCGAGCTAAAGTTACCTGCACCCACCAGAATCGTATTCGCGATTTCGGGTTTTATTAACGAATATCCCATGTTTCTGGCTGGCGCTGTCTGTGTTGTACTGGGATCTGCATGGTTGTTAGCTGGCGTGTTTCGTCGAAGTATTCAATATCTTCAATTGAGCGGAGTTTGCGGGCGTTTTTTCGCTGGCAGCACATCCAACGTCGTAGCAATGTCACGCTTTGCGGCGACACTCTCTGAGTTGTTGAGCATTGGTACACCCATACCGGAAGCTCTCAAGGTCGCTGGGATCGCTAGCCAGCGAGTCCATTTTCGAGTTCGCTCGGAGCAGCTAGCGCAGGAGTTCAAGTCATCCAACAACCCAGCCGTGCGATCGGCAGTGGCTCATAACTTTCCGAGCACCTTACTTTACGCGCTGTGTGCAGGGACGGACGGAGGTCCGTCCATCCCGTTGCTTCGCCAGCTTGCGGCAATCTATAGCGATCGGTCTCGAAATCGCTCACAACTGAGTTCCAATTTCAATAGCTCCATCATGGTCGCGGTTATTGGAGCCTTGGTAGGCTTTGTCATCCTCGCGCTTTTTATGCCGCTCTTTTCACTCATCACTGCCTTGTCCTAATGAAACGAGCAAATCCCATGAGTGGTTTTTTCAACCTAAACGTTTCCTCTCCCACGGTCTCCTACTTCAGAGCACAGTTGGAACGAATCGGGCCAACTTGGTATCTTTCGCCATGGTGGCGAATCGATTCGACCACTGCGAAACAAAATTCCTTGTTCCAACTACTGTCCATTGCCCACACCGAACGTCTCGACCACGTATCACTCATCGATTCCTTTGCCAAAGAGCATCGAGGCTGGTATCGACGCCGTTTAATGCAACTTGCCAAGCGGTTAAGGACTGGTTGTCCCGTGATCGTTGCGATTGAACAGACGCCCGATGTCTTGAGTGACGATCAAGTGCTTGCACTGCGGTTTGCAAGTCAGTCAGGTTCGCTGTCGCAGACGTTTCACCAACTCGTCCGTACGGAGGACTCCCAAGAGGAGGAAACCAAGGCTGCCTGGCAGAGCTTGTTCGTGTACTGGGGGGTTACGCTTTTGGTGCTTGTGAGCATTACCCTTTTGATGATGATACGAATCGCGCCCACGCATTCGCAAATTATGAAGGAGTTTCGCATGCAACAGCAACCATTCTTCTTTTTGAAGTCAAGCTTTGATCTTCTATGTGACAATATTCCAGTCGCCCTGGCTGTTGCGTTTGTTATTGCGTTTCTTTTTTTCTCGTCGACTTCTCGTCGGTTTTTCAGACGGGTCGTTGCGCCGCATTTGACAATCGCACCGAATACCAGTCGCTCAAGTTTCATGCTCCGCTTACTTTCTATCTCAACCAATGCGGGTAGGCCGTTGTCCGGGACACTATCGACGCTTGCCAAGTACCACTATGACAAAAAGGTCCGCCAAAGGTTACTGGTTGCCAGAAATGAAATGGAACAGGGCGTCAATGACTGGCAGAGTCTTTCGGACGCAGAACTCATTACCACCGCCGAAGCAAAAGCACTTGCCGCATCGCCCGATAATCAATCAAGAGCCTGGCTTTTGGAACGCCTAGCTCTCGCGAAGACCGATCGTGCCTGTCGATCGTCCTCTACCATGCGGGCGTTTGCGCATCCGGTGGCGATTCTCATCTTCGGGTGCTTTGTTCTGTTTATTTTCATTGCGTTTTTTGGCATGAATTTAGAACTCATTTACAGTCTCGGCTGAAGGGAGAAGCATCGAAATGAAACAACGAACGCGAAAGCCTCACCTCGGAGTCACGGCAACAGAAGTGCTGGTTGCGGCTGGCTTGTTGGTAAGCGTGATGGGGTTCATGACCTCTTTGACTTTTCAAACTGGAAATATTGTTAAGAGTGTGCGTCACTACCAAGTGGCTATCCACGAGCTAGCCAACCAACTTGAGCTACTCACGAGCCTGAATGAAGTCGAACGCAAGGCGATGCTCGAAAATTTGAAACCCTCGGACTCGGTTATGGACGCACTTCCCGAAGCTACGCTTTCCGGAGAGGTCGTGGTGGATAGTGACGGCACTCGATTGGTGCTGTCTCTCGATTGGGATCGTGGTGCGAACGGAACCCCAGTCAGTATGGTCGCTTGGGTCGATACGAAGGAGCAAAAACATGATTAGGCACAAGGGTAGTACCCTCATCGAAGTCATGTTGAGTACGATGGCTGGCAGCCTCATTATGGTATTGGCGATCAAGCTTGTGCATCAAACATTCCAACTGTCGAGTCAAACAACGGCTCGCACCAACCATAGCCATTCGTTGAATCGACTGGCTCGACAGTTTAGAGATGACATTCACCACGCATCGACGATTCAAGTCGAGTCCGACGTTGCGATGAGCGCCGAGAGTTCAAACGGCACACGTACGATTTATAAATTCGCGGATGGGCGAGTCGAGCGCGAGCATACGGACAACTTCAACGTCGTTAGCCATGAACAGTACCCACTCATCGCGGATACGAATGTTCGATTTTCTAAGCAATCCAATCCGGAACGTGGTCTCATGTTGGTCGAACACCAGTCCGGTTTTGCGGGCTCTGTGCCTCGGCTCAATCTCAACGTTTCAGCCGTCGCTGGCCGTTGGGATGAGAGAAACGACATTGAAGAGGGAACTACTAAGAAACCATGAACGAAAGACTCTTTTCGCGAAACGACACCTGGCAACGCCAGGGGACGAGGCCAAACTACGGCAGCGTTCGCCGAGCAGAACACCATGGGACTGTGTTGATCTGCGTATTGGCTTGCCTCGCGATTGTAACGGCAACGGTCGCGATGACTGCTCAGTCGGCACTACGCATTCGAAACGAAGCACGAACGCAACGTCAATTGCTTCAGACTCAGTTTCTGTGCGAAGCAGGAATGCTCCGTGCGAAACAAAAATTACAAGAGCTCCCCTCGTATTCCGGAGAGGAATGGAGTCCTAAACTTTCTCCAACATCGTTCGAAGAAGTGTTCATTACCATTCAAGTCGAGGCGACCGACCTCGACTCGACCCGCCTGGTCAAAGTCGTCGCCAAACTAGCCGAAAAAGCATCGAGCGCTAGGCTTATTCAACAATCACATCAATTCAAAATGACAGTCGTCGAATCCATTCCTAAGGAGAATAAATAATGTCTTACTCGCTTTCGTTCCCTCATCGCCGCAATCCAACCAGATACGCGTTCACGCTCGTCGAGTTGTTGGTGGTGATTGCTATTATCGGTATTTTGGTTGGTCTACTTTTGCCGGCTGTGCAAGCGGCGCGAGAGGCAGCTCGAAGATGTGCATGCATGAACAACATCGCTCAACTTGGTTTGGCTATTCACAACCAGGAGTTCAATGCGGAACGCTTACCATCGGGCGTACTCAATCCTACTGGCCCAATTCGCAATGAGGCAATAGGTCAGCATATAAGTTGGTGCGTGCAGATATTGCCGCAGATGGAACAGAGCTCGATCTATTCCAATTTCGATCAAGCGGCTGGAGCTTATGCCGCGGTCAATGCGGCTGCTCGGCGGCAGAGAATACCGACCTTTTTGTGTCCGTCCAGTCCCAATAATTACGAAAAGGAAGAAATCGCCATAACCAATTACGCAGGTTGTCATCACGATGTGGAAGCACCTATCGATGCAGACAACAACGGAGTCCTGTTTCTCAATAGCCGCTTGAGATTCAGCCAGATACTTGATGGATCATCGCAAACGATCATGCTTGGCGAGATGATTTCACGACGGGAGGATTTGGGTTGGGCTTCGGGCACATCCGCTTCCTTACGAAATACGGGGAACTTCGAAACCCCATTAAGAAATAATTCACGTACGAGCAAGGCAGACGAGCCATCGGGTACGTTGGTTGTCGGGGGATTTGGAAGTTACCACACCGGTGGGGCACAATTCGCATTCGCAGACGGTTCGGTGCATTTCCTATCTCAGAGTATTGATAAAGGTATCTTTAGCAAACTTGGAAACCGAGCGGACGGCGAAATGCTCTACGGCAGTCCAGAGGGGTTGAATTGGTGATCGGGCTTAGTCACGGAATCACTTTTGCCAGCAGTGGCAATCGTTTCTGGTCGGAGACTACAACCCCGCCCGGTTTTTCGATCGTAATTGCGAATAGCGTAGGCTTGTCGACTTGCAGTTTGGCACGTATTGGAACGATCGACTCAGTTGCATTGGTTATGTCAAAAACTCCACCATCGACCGGCTTTTCGTCGCGAGTCGGATCGATGATCCAAAGCTGGTACTGTTCTTTTGAAATGTCGTTGACGGGCAACCCGCGAATGGTCATGAATCCCTGTTGAGCCGACGAACTCCAGACAACTTCGCCAAGCTCCTGCGCAGCCGTTTGTTCTGGCTTAGCCGTTTGTTCTGGCTTAGCCGGTTGTTTTGGCGTAGGCGACTCCCACTTGCTCCTGATCAAATCGCCACTCTTTGCAATGAGATTGTCGCGCAGAACGAGCATGGACGTTTGGACATCGCGCCGTCCAGGAATCCAAACGGAAAGCGCGATCGCAACGGAAGCCGCCACGCAAAGCCATGCTACTATTTCGCGAAGTCCTACCGAGGAAGGTGCTACATTGTAAGTGGCTAACTCGACCTTGGCTGGACCAACATCCATCGACTTTTCTAAGAATCCTTCGGCCATGTTCTTAAGTCGCTGCGACAACTCCTCCGGCATCGCATCGCTTGGGACCGAACCCTGAAAAGTAAGGAACGCTCGTGCTGCTGCTTCATCCGATCGCTCAACCATTGCAACAAAATTCTTCTGATCGTACGACTTGATCTCTTGTGTTTCCGCTTCCGAAAGATCACCTAGCGAGTAACCGGCCGCGAGTTCCTGTAACCGACTGTTCGTGTTTTCAATCGAGCTCACGATGCAACTCCAGTCTGAGGCGACAAGGAGAATTTTTCCATGCACTGCCTCAATTGGATCAAGCCGCGTCTTGCAAATGACTTCACAGAACCCAATGGAATCTCTAAATCATTCGAAATTTGGGAGTGAGATTGGCCCTCGTGAATCGATCGGCGAAGAATGTCTCTTTGGTTGGGTTGCAATCCTTCGAGGCAACGTGTTGCTTTCGCAGCTTCATCGATTGTTTCGACCGTCGAGGAACTTGTAGCAACGAGTTGGCCATCCAATTCGCTGCCAAAACTGCTTGTTTCGATTGAGCGAGTTTGTTTGCGATAACGATCGATTAGTCGCCGTCTAGCGATCATGGTGACAAAGGTGGATTCTGCTGCCATGACTGGATTGAATCGGTCTGCTTTTTGCCAGATCTCAAGAAAAATTTCCTGGACGGCGTCTTCTGCGTCCGCTTGACTGGGAGAATATCGCCTGGCCAAGGACCAAATTAAGTTGCCGTATTGTTCTATACAAACGGTCAAAGAATCCGATTCACGAGCGGCCACCCGTCCGAGCAAAGATTGCGAAGGCATTCGAGTAATTTCTTCAATATTCAGCATTTCAGCCCCGTATTTCGCCACAACCTCTACCAACGTTGGCAGTTGATCTACGGTTGGTTGTATCCTCCCTACTGTAATCGATACGCTCTCCTCGTGAAACCGGATGCAAACAGCCAACGATTTCTTTGTTTTTTCAGATTCAAGTCGACCGATGTCCGGCGTGATTCCTTGTTTCATTCGCCAATAAAAAAAGGCTGACTCGATATTGCGATACCGGATCAGCCTCGTTCATTCCTTCGCGAATGAGACTAGCGAGTCAACTATGGAACTATACTGCTAGCGACAGGCGCGTCGTTATTGCCACCGTCGGCCGCGAGCACAGCGGCTACGGCAATCAATCCGCCAATTCCTGCAATTTGTCCGAATCCACCACCACTAGCACCAATTCCGCTACCGCCTCCGCCTCCCCCACCACCGCCGCCGCCCATTGACGAGTTTCCACAGCATGGCATTTCCGAGTTCTCGCTTGCAACCACGTTTTCTGGTAGCGGAACAGTAGCGACCCAAATTGGGTCTCCTAGCTCGACATTGAGGACGGCTGGAAGGGCTGTTAGCCCGACAAATCTTGACCTGTCAGCGTTGATCATTGCAAGATCTCGGTTGGTCGCACAAAAAGCAGTTGCTGCAACCCCTTGATCACCTACTGCCACCAAGCCATAACATCCGGATCCGAGTCCGCTCACGGTAAACTTGCCATCGCTCGCAACGTTCGTTTTGCTGACTTCGATTCCATCCTTCATAATATAGACGACCATTGAGCTCATATCGACGCGAGCCACAGGTTTGGACAATTCGCCCTTTAATGTTCCATTTGCGTCGATCATCACTTGATGCGTGCTGGAAATTTTCCGTTTCGCAACCAGTGGATCTTTCTCAGGAACCTGTTGCGACATTTGAATGCGACCTGTCTGCCCACGGATGAGTTCAGATGTACGACCACCGACAGTCGACATCATTCTCACTTCGACCGAGTTTGGCAAATGCTCGCCAGCGAAAGAATCCAGAATCGTCAAAGAAAACAGGGCCAACGAATCGCCAGTCTCCGCAACCAGCGTGTAAATGCCTGGCGAAACTCCTTCAATGAGAAATTCTCCTTCGGTATCCGTGTCGTCAAAGGCGACCACCTTGCCCGCTTGGTAAAGTGATACTCTGACCTTTCTCAATGACATCGTGTCGCTTCCTAATAGTGCGACAACTGTCCCACGAATGTTGCGATCCTTGTCGATTTGTAACCACTGGTTGAGAAACAAATCGCCTCGTTGATTTGAGGGGTTGGCAGGCGTGGACTGAATCTCGGAGACCACGGGCATTTGGCTCTTCAAGCTCTCTGGCCTAGGAATCGTCTCTTGTCGTGCGAAGGCATTACTGGCAACGCATGCAAATGAAAAGCATCCTGAAAGAAGTAAAAGCGATCGAGAAGTATGCGTCATGGTGGTATGAATAGCCTAAAGGTTGCGTGACAAAGAACACCCCCAAGCTTAATCGTACGTAGAACAAAAAAATAATAAAAAAAGACACCTTTCGAATATTTTTACATTTGAATTCGGTACAATTTCAACAAAACCTAGGTCAAACAGTCAATCTCTAGGCTTTGACCTCGCTCGCCTTACTGCCATTTTTGGATAAATTCTGTCAGCGGATACTCTATTACCGTCAGTGGTTTTCGTCGTTCCAGTCGAATCGCCCATAGGCGTCCGTATCCTCGATTGATGAGCGAAGCACGAGACTGAACGAAATCCGGATCGAGCTCGGTTTGCGAAAACGGGCCTTTCATTTCAACAGGTGGATCAAATCGGTTGTCAGCAATAAATTGAGAGAGGGCTGGCGCGCAACGCAAATGGCATTCGCTCGTTACATGGAGTGTTTCGGGATCAATTTCTCCGATCACATACCTCAAGTACAATTCGCTGTCCGTAATGTGCTCGACCTCTTCACCGCAGACTCGGCACAAGTAGCCCTGATCGCAACGAGCCACAATTACAAGCCCAAAACATCGAACATCGAGTACTGCTTGGCGGGCTTGCCTATTAAGTATTTTGCTGCCGCAATCGCACCGCTCGCATAGCAGTCGCGATTTGATGCCGCTACCCGCAACTCAATCGTCTCACCCATCATTCCAAAAATAATCGTGTGCTGTCCTGCATCGTCACCGACACGAACCGCATGGTAGCCAACTTCATTGTGAGGTCGCTTGCCAACTTGCCCATGCCTTCCATGAACATGCTCCGTGAGACCCATTTCTTCCGCGACGATCTGCCCGAACTTAAGAGCTGTTCCGCTCGGACTATCTTCCTTGAACCGGTGGTGACGTTCCACAATCTCAACATCCGCTCCTCCAGGGGTGTCTCGCAATGCTCGAGCTGCCTTCTGAACCAGCTTCATGGTCAAGTTCACTGCGACACTCATATTGGGTGCATAACAAATTGGAATGCTCTCAGCACCTTTTGCAATGTTCTCAATTTGCTGAGGGTTCAAGCCTGTCGAAGCAATCACCAACGGAATGCCATGCATGACGCAGTGAGCGATCGCTTGTTGACTACCTTCGGGCGATGAAAAATCGATGACGGCATCGGCATGATCCGGCAGTTGGCTTGCAATCGCAATTCCAATGGGTTCAATGCCGGCAAGGGTACCTGCATCCTGACCTAAAACCTTGGAGGTAGGTCGAACAATGGCCGCTTGGATCGTTACATCTGGATCATTGTGCCCCAGTGCGATGAGACGACGACCATTTCGACCGGAAGCACCATGAATAACAAGTTTGAGTGAGGATTTCATGGAAGGTTTTAAGTGTCGGGTCCCAACTGTTGCAATGCCTCGATGACCTGACTATCGTGCCCGTCGACGCTGACCTTTTTCCATACCTTTGCAATGGTTCCGTCGGCAGCGATCAAGTAAGTGCATCGTTGAATCCCCATGCTTTTCTTGCCATACATGTTTTTTTCTCGCCAAGCTCCATACTCATCTGCAAGTTTATGGTCGAGGTCTGCCAACAACGGGAAGTTCAATGAGAACTTGTCTCGGAATTTTGCGTGCGAATCTTGACTGTCCGGACTGACCCCCAGAACCACGGCACCCAGATCTTTCATTTGCGTGCTAGCATCGCGAAACGCGCAGGCCTGTTTTGTGCAGCCTGGCGTGTCGTCCTTGGGGTAAAAGTAGAGCACCACTGGCTGACCTTTGTAGTCGCTCAACTTCACCTTTTTCCCGGAATCCGACATCAGGCTGAATGCCGGAGCCTTGCTACCTATCTCGAGCCATTCGCTCATGTTCAACTTTCTGCTGGTTAGTTACGCATTTCAGGGCCATCAAATTTGGCAAAAATCATTCGTCCAGCTTGCGTTTGAAGTGTACTGGTCACAATGACGCCAACGGTTTGATTGAGTCGCTCGCGACCTCCCTCAACTACCACCATTGTACCGTCATCCAAGTAGCCGATGCCTTGATCGTGACCCTCGCCTGGCTTGACAACTCTCACTTGAAATCCCTCGCCGGGCAAATACTGTGGTCGTAACGCAGCAGCCACTTGATTGAGGTCGATGACGTCGACATTATGCAATTTCGCGACTTTGTTGAGGTTGAAGTCTCCTGTCACAAGTTTTCCATCAAGGTGCTTGGCGAGCAAAACTAGTTTCATGTCAACGGGTTGGCCTGCAAACTCGGGCAGGTCTCGATCATACAGCACAAAATCCAGTTTGTCGCTCGTGCGCAATCGATTCAGGATATCAAGACCCCGCCGACCTCGAACGCGTCGCAATTTGTCGGAACTATCTGCAATGGACTGGAGTTCCAGCAATACAAATCGCGGCATAACCAACTGGCTGTCCAAAATGCTTGTGTCTGCGAGTTCAGCCAGTCTACCGTCAATGATGCTGCTGGTATCCAAAATCATGGGCTTCATCCCTTTGAGGTCGCGTGAGAACTCCACATACGGAATGACGAACCGGAAATCGTCCTTGGTCTGAAGCAATAGGCTGATGCATGTGTAGCAAAACACAGTGACCGAACCTAGGGATACATACGTTCTGAGGGCCTTGTTGTTGTCCAACAGTGGGTCCATCGCAATCGTTAACAAATACGAAAGCAAAACCCCGACAAGCAATCCGAAATAGACGGCGGAAATGACCTCGATTCGCTTCTTCCGAATCATCATGTCCGCCGCAACGACCAAAAACGCGGCCAGTAGCGCACCGCAAAACACCAAGTAAGGCATCATCGGATGAAGAAAGGAATCCGACCTAGCCCAGATCGCGCCAACGCCAGCAGCCACCGTAATAAAGAGAACGCGTAGCGCTAAAAGCGCAATCGCGTCCACGAAAGGAGTTTTGGAGCTTTTATCAAAATTGGACTCTAATCGAGAAGTGTCCACGTGAATCCTTAGGGTTTGCGAGGGTTGCGATGAGAGTTTAATAATAACGCATCAAAACTGTTTCGCCGACTGGTTTTGAAGTTTCCTAGCCAAATCAAGTGTAGACTGGCTGAATGCAAGGGTTTCTCAATATACCCATACCCAGCGTTTCAACCTCGATTTCCAAACTGTCCACAGCTCAAAGGAATCGATTCGGCACGCGTGCTATTCCAGGCTCGGGCAACGCGACCGCAGTTGCGATCGTTGGACCTGTTGCGGTCGTTGGATCTGTTGCGATCGTTGGACCTGTAGGTGTGAAAGCCCCCAGCCACCATTCCTGTCGGGGCGAGAAAAACGCACGAGTCTCATGACCTAACATCCTACTTGGGCGCGACGGTTGCGATCATCCGTTTGCCTTGTTGCAATGGAGGTTGCTCAAGCTTGGAATACTCAGCAAGCTCCTGCAAAACGTTTTCCATTACCCGTCGGCCTTCATCGACGTGAGCCATTTCACGTCCACGAAAGATCACAGACACCTGCACTTTATCCTTGTGTTGCAGGAAACCGATCGCCTGACGGACTTTTGTCTCAACGTCATGCTCACCTGTCTTAGGTCGCAGTCGTATCTCTTTTGTCTTCGTCTGATGCGTCCGCTGTCCGGATTTTTTGCTCTTTTCGTATTTGTATTTGCCGAAGTCCATAATGCGACATACCGGCGGTTTTTCGTTCGGTGCTACTTCCACCAGATCTAGACCGGCATCTCGGGCTCGGCTGAGAGCCTCGTCGGTGGAAATGACACCATATTGAGTGCCATCCGAACCGATCACTCGAATCGGTGAAATCCGTATTTGGCTATTAATTCTTGTCTGATTGCGTTCTGCCGCAGAAACCCTATCGTTTTGAATAAAAAACTCCTTTAATCGACTTTCTAGATCGTATGCGGAATGAATGACCTAGCCACTCGTGGAGCGGCTAGATTGCCTAAAGTAAAGTATCGACAATTTTAGGGGACTCGGTCAACAGATGTTTTGCAAATTTCACCGGGCGGCAACGAAATTATTGGATCTTTTGGCAAGAATGAACGCGGATTGAGAATTCGAAGCGTTGGACTTCGAATCCGCACCCATCGCAATCGCTCTGGGCTCGCCACCCTGGGCCCGGCAATGCCAGTCTGCTGCTCGCCTTGACTGTCGGTGATGGCGTGTCACTTGGCCTTGCAAGGCGGGCCAACCTAGCTACCATACTTTCGCTGAGTCCGAGCAATTAAAATCGAGCTCATTTTGTACTGCCCTTGTAGCTCAGTCGGTAGAGCAGCTGACTCTTAATCAGCGGGTCCAAGGTTCGAGTCCTTGCGGGGGCATTGGTATTGAAATCCCTGAGATTGCCGCACCATCAGGTGCCATAATCGCAGGGATTTTTGCATTTCTGGTTTTGCTACGTTCGCCCGGATTGGCACCGATGTCAGCAAGGCGGAAAACATCAGGCAAAACCGAATTACTCTCCCATTTTGTGGAAACGTACGCAGGACGCCCATCGTATCGCTTTGGCTCGATATACCTGTTTTTCATAGCTCCCCGGTACTCTTGCGACCACATCAACCCCCTGGAAAAACAAGGACAAAAGTGTGCGCTAGGCCCATGGGATCTCCTGGTTGAAACACGCCAAGGATTGGAGCCCCCTATCAAAACTTTCTGGACGCTTGCTTGCTTTGGGAACCTAGCGTTTGTACTCGATGTCGTCATCGGTTCCGTATTGTCCGTCTGGACCATTCGACCAGATACGAAATGTCTTGCTCGATTTTCCGTAGTTGTAGGGGTTCCCCCACGGGTCGTTGGGGACAGGCTTGTCAAGCTTCCGCACCCATCGCGACTTGTCTGCCAAGTCGCTAGGCAATTCATATAGGCTGTTGAGATTGCTTGGAGTCTCACCGACCTGTACTTGATACTCACGCAAGCTTTTATCAAGAATCCCCATCATTACCTTGGCCTGCGTTTTCTTAACGCCACCAAAGTCCTTCATCATGTCTTCCACTTGTTGACCCTTACCGGATGACATCGCAGCAACCATTGGATCAACTCGCGGCGCAAATAACCACGATAGCAACACCTCACCACCGATTGCAACTAAAATCAGGACCGCACCAGCAACGACGGCTAAAACCCATGGATTTTTCATTTATCTTTCCCGATGTATTCGCACGTTTAATCTGCTAATTGTAGCCCAAGACCACAGCTAACACGTCGCAACTCGGTGTTTGTCTCCCGGATTTTGCCTTATTCTCGACCGCCTAACCGCTCGATTGACGCATCCGAAGCGTTGATTGACCGGAACCAAACAACGCTCTCCAAACGCCACAGCCGGGCAACCGCGAGACACATCAGGGATTCTTGGCGGTCGTGTGCTTAGTCGCGAAGTTGAAAACTGGGAGATTTGCGTTGAAAGAGCACAATTCGCCAAATCAACCAGATCAGAAAAGCTACGCTCGCGCTCAACCCATACAACCAGAGCCCCGCAAACATCGGTTCCGAAAAACAGACAAGATTTAGCCCGATCCAACCCATCGTGCCAATAATGGAAAGCACCATCGCAAAACTATCCACTTGGTACGAAAAGGGTTGACTCAATTGGCTATTTCCAGTTCTGGCCAACGGTTGCCCGAGGCGATGACTCGATTCGCTGGACCGGACACTCATTCCAGGCATTGCATGCGATCTCGATACTCGTGTTCACCGATCGCTTGTTTTAGAAATTGATAGCTCAATGCATAGCGCTGCATCCGCATTGCGTCCTCCGTTTCATGTCCTGCACGATAAGCGACGCGACCAATGCGATAGTTATCTTCCAAGTCCGCCAGCTTCGCTTGTTTTGCGATGGCGTTGCGATTGAGCTCGATCACGTAGTCACAGTACGACTGCCCCTCGACGCGTGTTAAAAGAATAATCGCTTGGATGGCGGAATCGCTGATCTCGTTGCGACGTAGTTCGTCGACCGTTCCAGCCGTATCTTCCAAGTAATCATGAAGTACACCAGCTTGCTTTTCGAACGGATCGCTGACGCTTTCCATGACACGCAACAAATGCAGGATGTAAGGCTGCCCCGCCTTGTCTCGTTGGCCGATGTGGGCGTTCATCGCCAATGCGATCGCGCGTTCGAGTGCGTCCCATGGTTTGGTATTTTTTAATGGGCTAAGGCTCATTTTGTTAGCTAGCTAAAAGTTGATTGTTTCTAAGCCATTGCACTGCATCATGAATGGACTCATGCACTGGCCGGGGTTTGTAACCCAATTCATCCATGGCTCGCTGACTTGAGTACCAATGAAATTGAGATGCCATCTCAATGGCGGCCGAGTTGACATCCAGTTCACGGTTTAGAATCTTGCTTAGCATATCACCGACAACACTTCCTACGAATCGGCTAGGGGCTCGCATGTAGGTAAATGGTCCGCGTTTGCCCAACTCGGTTGCGATTCGCTGCCATAGTTCAAGATACGTAAGATTCTCACCGCCAAGGATGTAGTGCATTCCGGGCTTTCCTCGTTCGATTGCTTGGAGGATTGCGTCGGCGACGTCGCGCGGGTCGCAGACCGTGCAACCGCCAGAGGGGGCCAGCGGTGCAAAGCCCTGCAAGCCTTGGATCATCCGACCGCTGCTCGGCTTCCAATCCCACGGCCCGAGCATAAATCCCGGATGAACGATCACGACATCTTGCCCTGATTTAGCCGACTGAACGGCGAGTTCCTCGGCGGCTCGCTTGGTTACGACACAAGTACATGGAATCTGTCCATCGCCGATGGTTTGCTCGTTTGCTGGGTGTTCCTTCGTGCCAAGGGCTAGCGTATTAACAGTAGAAATGTGAATAAACCGAGTGTGATGTTTGGCAGCTTCTGCAAGCAGTCGTTGGGTACCATCTCGATTCACTCGCAACCCTTCCTCGAGGCGTGACCAGCCGATTTGGATATGAGCCGCGCAATGAATCACGGCATCGAACGGGTTCTCAAAGACCTGAGACAAGTTCTCCGCATTCATTAAGTCCACAGAGTAGACCGCTACATTCAGGCCCGCAAAAGACTGACTATTTCGACCGGATCGGCACAGACTGGCAACCTCGAACCCTCGATTCAATGCCTGCCGAATGACGTTATTACCTAAAAGTCCGGTTCCACCAGTGACTAGAATTCGCACGTGACCAAATCCTTAAAATTGTTGCTCAAAACCACGTTGGAGCCCCATTTTTGGCCCGTACGGTTGACCTACGCAACGGTACGCGCAAAGGGGGGGCTGCTACGTTAGTATTAATCGCTGTACAATGTCAAGCTTCTCTTCTACTATCAATCGACGAAAAACAACCGATGCCGATCATAACCACTCGAAACCTCTACAAACAATTCGGCACGGGGGACGTTGCTGTGGAGGTGTTGAGGGGTGTTGATCTTACCATTGACAGCGGCGAATTTGTGGCTGTCATGGGCCCTTCTGGTTCCGGAAAAAGCACGCTTATGAGTATCATTGGCGGAATCGAACCGCCGACAACTGGGCAAGTGATTTTGGATGGTGTTGATATCGCCAATTTGAATGATGACGAACGCACACTATTGAGACGACGAAAAATCGGGTTTGTCTTCCAAGCGTTTAATCTGATTCCGACGCTTTCTGCTGTCGAGAATATTGCTTTGCCGCTGGAATTGGATGGCGTCGATTGGAAGACAGCCAAGAAACACGCCATGGAGGCGCTTGAACGCGTCGAGCTCACGCACAGAGCCGATCATATTCCAGCCAAACTCTCGGGTGGAGAGCAGCAACGTGTTGCAGTCGCGAGAGCTATCGTGATCAAGCCCGCGATCTTACTCGCTGACGAACCGACTGGAAACTTGGATTCCAGGCAAAGCGGTCGCATAACCAAGTTGCTCGGCGAACTAGCTACCGATTCGAAACAAACCATTGTGATGGTTACACATGATGCCAATGTAGCGAAATCGGCGTTTCGGTTGTTAATGTTTCGCGATGGCAACATCGAACGCGATCTTTCTCACGATGAGTTTGCTGCCAATGCGCAGGCGTTTAACATGGGGTCGGGGCAGTTTCCAAAGGTACCGTTGCGTCCGATCGACCCCGCGATTCTCTCGGAGGGGAATCGCTGATGCCATTGAGGAAACTATCTGTTCGGGAAATTCAATCGCGTCCAGCGCGCAGTTTGCTCACCTTGCTCAGTATCGTGATTGGAGTTGCAGCCATTGTTGCAACTTCTCTCGCATCGACGTCGGCGCAACTCGCTCAGATCGCGATGGTGCGAGCCGTAACAGGAAATGCATCCCTTGAAATTGAAGGAGCCGGAAGTTTATCCTTTGATGGCAAGCCATTGGAGCCGATTGCAAGTCTGCCAGGTGTGGCCGTGGCGTCGCCCATTCTTCGCCGCTATTCCAGCATGACGTTGTCCGGCGCTGCGAACTCCACGTCCGACGAGCCAATTCCACCGACACGTTTCCGAGTGCAGTTACTAGGTGTCATCCCGACTCTGGACAAACAAGTTCGAAGTTATCAGTTGGTGGAGGGAGTTGGGCTAGAACAGACCGAAGGCAACACTCCAGGCGTATTGATGGATGCCAGCTTTGCGAAGTCCACCAACGTAAAAGTAGGAAGTGAAGTGCGCTTTCTCACGAAAAGTAGTTTGCAACCCAAGGCTGCGACGGTTGTCGGCTTAATCAAGCCAAACGATGCGAGCGCCGCACTGCAATCTGGACTCATCGTTGCAGACCTTACGACCGTCCAGCGATGGTCACGTGCGTCGGGCAAACTCGATGCCATTCAAATTGTCCTGGACAAGGGCGCAAAGATGGAGAACGTGCGAGACGCGATCAAGGCCCAACTTCCGGAAGGCTTGAATGTGCGAGAGCCAACGCTGCGAAGTCAAGTCGCAAACGAAAGCACGATTGCACCACAGCAAGGGCTTCGATTAGCAACGTTATTCGCTTTAGTGATCTCGACGTTGATGATCTACAATACGTTTCAGATGAATGTCGGGGAACGTCGTAGACAGCTCGGAATACTTCGGTCACTCGGTGGCACACGCAAGCAATTGCTTTTGATGATCGTTCGCGAAGGGCTATGGCTCGGCTCAATCGGTTCTATCTTGGGCTGCGTATTGGGGTATTTCGGAGACTCAATCCTTCGCAAGTCGACCGCTCAGTTATTGGAAATTGAAATTCCGCCGTGCCCTTTTTCGATTTGGCCCTATTTGATAGCAGCGCTATGCGGAGTAGCCATTTCTTTAATCGGCGCCTTCTTTCCCGCATTTCGTGCGTCGCGATTGTCACCCTCTGAGGCAATGCGAGTTGTCGCCACGGGCGAATTCGGAACCTCAAGAGTGGGATGGATTGGATTCGGCTGTACGCTCATCCTGATCGGGACCGCAATCCAAGTTCTATCGATCATCGCGGTCATCGATGTAAAACATGCCATTTTCGGCGTCATGCTAATGAAGATAGGTATTGTCTTCTTACTCCCGGGAGTCATTGGAGACTTGACGGCTTGGGTGGCATGGCTGCTGGGTAGGTTTCTCCCGACGGAAGCCAAGCTGGCGCGACGGCAAATCCTTCGCCATCGAGGCCGATCTTCTTTGACAATTGGAATTGTCTTTATTGCAATGGGATCTGGATTAGGTATGGCAAGTACCATCCTTGACAACATTCGAAACGTGGAGGGCTGGTACAAACGGACCATCGTCGGGGATTTTTTTGTTCGAGCTGCCATGCCGGATATGAATAGCGGGCAGTCGGCGGACATGCCCGATGGATTGGTTGAAAAAATTGTCGATATGCCTGGGGTTGAGTTGGTCGATATGCTTCGCTTTGTCAGTGCGCGAAGCAATGAAGCAACGGTCGTTGTTGTCGTTCGAAAATTTAACTCGACGACGCAGGACTATTTCGATTTGATTGAGGGGAATGAATCGGAAGTAATGTCGGGCGTTCGAAATGGAGAAGTTGTTTTGGGTTCAGTGCTTTCCCAACGGCTGAATCTTCATATGGGCGATACTATCCCGCTCGACACAAATCAAGGTTCGACTAGGTTGAGAATTGCTGGAGTGACCAATGAGTATATCGCGGGCGGTTTGACTCTCTATCTCGAAGCCGAATTTGCAAAGAAACTTCTCAATATCGATGGCACCGATGTGGTTGTCATCAAGGCGGCTCCAAAGGAGTTGGCTAATGTCGAAAATCAATTGCGAGCTTTATGCAACGAGGCAGGAATGATGTTTCAGTCGAATGTTGACTTGGAAAGAATCATTCAATCGAAACTCAATGGCATGGTGGGTGGACTCTGGGCTGTTCTCGCAGTTGGCACCTTGATTGCTGCGTTGGGGTTGATCAATACGTTGGCCATGAATATTTTGGAGCAGACGCGAGAGATTGGTATGCTACGTGTCGTTGCAATGACGCGTTGGCAAATTCGCAAAATGATTTTAGCTCAGGCGATGATCATGGGAATCATTGGTATCGTTCCTGGCGTTCTGACAGGTATTTGGATCTCGTACGAAATCAATTTGACAACCATGCCGGTAACCGGTCATGACATCCAATATCAAATTCACCCTTGGCTATTGATTGGAGCGTTGCTGTTCGAGATATCGGTCGTGGTGGTAGCAGCCATGATCCCAGCGGAACGCGCCGCTCGGCTCAACCTCTCCACCGCCCTTCAGTACGAGTAAAAGCATTTCCTCTCAGAAAGCGTCCAATTAAGGTCATCTTAACCGCTCCCATCTGACCGAAGACATGCTCTTACTCGACAATGCCACCTAGATCAAGCGATTGACCATCCCCCTTGTTTCCTAATTTCGAAAACACCGCTGGGTGTATTGAATAAGATATAACGTGAGTTGCTCCATCCACGAAAACAAAATTACATCCATTGGCATGGCTTGATCCAAAGTGCGAAATCGAGCCAAGTTGGCTATCGCCATCACCGACCGGTGGACCAACGGTAAAGCGATGTAAGTCTCGGTTCTCACCGGCGGTTAAGGGCTGATTAAAACCATTTCCCAAGTACTGTTCGCCGCGCGGTGCCCATTTTTCACCGCAGTAAATTACTTGACTCGCCCCGTCCAGAACATTCGATTGTTTTACTTCGGATCTAACGAAGGACATGCCACTCGCCATGCTTGTCGACGGCCAAACATAATGAATATCTGTCAGCGACGCAGGTCCGCTATAGGTCTCCCACGAAATGTCTCCCGCGTTCACCGCAAAGTCAACGCGGGCTAGATCCACGACCGTTCCCCCAAAATGATAATCGAGCGGTTCTCTCACCGGGTTTATCACGGGAACTGGACGTGAGGGGCATAAGAATGTGTCAACGGACATTCGAACATAGGATTGAAATTGTTCGCGTGAATGTCGTCGACTCTCAGTTGGAGACATTTCATAAAGGCGTGTCTGCTCGATGAACGGCAAAATAGAAAACAGCCAACCCCCCGGCTGCTTTGCTCCAAAGCCCCTATCATGCAACCCTACCCACAAATACCCCCAACCATTCGAGGGGTAAAATCGCACGGCGGACTCGTGCAACATTGCTGCTTGTCCGCATTGCCTCAGGTTATTAACGCACTGAACCATTCGTGCGCGTTCTCGTGCCGCGGAAACAGCTGGCAGAGTTAGAGATGCCAAGATTCCAATGATTCCTATAACTACAACCAATTCAATGATGGTTACGCCCTCTCGGAAATGGCGACCGCTTGATTGGGGGGAAGAGTCCAGAGGCCTTCGAAAGTTCAAAGCGTATACAATGATTATGGCAACGCCAAGGAGGATGGATGTTCGTGCAATCGTCATCCATCCTATAGGATCCAGGTGTGAAGTTCCAAAGCATCCACAATTGATCTGCATCCCATACGCGAACGCTGCAATCTGAGAAACCAGGTAAGTACCAAAAACAAAGCATGCGACGATCGATGCAGCTCGTGCTAGTTCTCCTATGAGCATTCCGACTCCACAGGCGATATGCATGATGGGCAGCAAAAGCGAAAGAGTTTCGGCTGCAACTACAGGAATGAACTGATAGTTGACAATAGAGACGAAATGATCAGGTGGGTTCCTTAGATGCAACACTCCACTCACCATTAGAATCGTGGCCAAAACTATCGTCGCAAATTTCAATAAAAATGTATACCACCACGTCACTTGCGCACCTCGCAAGGCATTCCAGCACGTTCCCATGCCAGCATTCCCGGCCGGAAAATTCGTAATCGATGAAATCCTAAACGCGTCAACTCACCTGCAATGATATCCGAAAAATGACACCCAGCGGATTGACAGTAGAGAACAAACTCTGTCGTTAACGGTAGGCCATGGGTCATCTCAAGTAGCTGTACAGTCGCGATGTCGACTGGCATGTTGACTGCGTTGGGCAAATGCGCATCGACAAAATCGAAATCGTAGCGGCAGTCAATAATAACGCTGGAATTGGAAGGATCGTGACAAACGCAACTCAACTCATCGATACTAATTTCCGGGAATTGGGTTGCGCCAAGTTCATGCGCAATTGCAAATGCGTTAGCTCGACGAATCTTTGGAATACTGGGCGAGCAATAGCAGGCGACAAAACCGCAGAGAATCACGCAGCAGAACACCACAAGCTCATTCATTAGGGTAGGTGATAAAAGACAATGGAATACACTTGAACCCAAAAAAACAAGACTCAATGCAACGGCAATTTGCAAGGTGAAGACAAAAATATCTGTAGAAACAAAGTTTGGTGGAGATTGGTTTCGAGAAAAGACACAGACTGCAATACCGTCCCATCTCGAAACCAAGTCAGATACATCAACCAGAAACGAACCACCCTCACCGTCCTTTACCAACGCCTTTCCATCTTGGATTCCAAGAAACAACAACCAATGCGTATACTTGCCGGGTCTGCCTCGAGGGCTCACGTGCAAAACTAGCGGTTTTGAAGATGATCGAAGCGTGAAGGCGCTTAGCCATCGATACGTCGTTGCCTCCGCACCCAAAAACCTTGCTGCTTTCTCTAAATCGTCGCTCGAACTCCCTTTGTACGAAGACACAAAGTCCGTCTGCAGTAGATCGTCAAACGGCAAAGTTACCGATTGTCCATCCTCGCGCAGCACGGTGGAAACAGCACCATACACCGCATAAATACCACAGTAGTTTCCCAAAGTTTGCTGGCGAGGAATCTGTGCTCCATGGACAAAATTTCCAAGCATGCTTGTGCAGATTAGAATGCAAAGTACTGCATGCAACGCAAAGGATTTGGTCATGGTATACTTCGGAACCCCGGTTGCTGTTTTTTCTTGCGATTCAATCTGTTAAGAATAACCACGATCAACGGAATAGCGATAAAACAAAGCAACAACCAAAAATAGGTCTCGAAGTTTCTGCCTCCTGTCGATGCAAACTGTGATTGACTCAAATCGTCGATGGTCCCTTTGTGATAGACCCGAACCACCTTGCCGTCTTGCCAAACAGCTTTGATTTGTTCTTGTCCGTCCAAAAAAACGCGAGTGCCGTTCGGAATCACCTCTGTCAAAAGGGCGTTCACCGTTCCACCGAAAGTCATACCAGTGGCAACCATGTTCGACGTTGAACCACCTTTCTTACCACTACTGTAGATCGCCTCGGACTTGGAAGTGACTTCGAAACCATTCTGATTGACGTACTTAATATCACAAACGGAGATGAGTCTTGAGACTATGTCCTCTTTCTTTTGTTGGGATCTTGAACTTGCCGGTCTTGACTGTTGTGACGAGTGTAAAAGTCGCCAGTTGCCCTGAAACTTTTCGAATTCTCCATGAAACTGAACACCTCCCTTTGACAGATCGCATACCCTTCTATCAGGCTTTGTGGCGTCCACCCGAATCTCAGTAAGGTCAAGTGAATTAGAACTTCCCTGTAGGAACGGAATGGAAAAGTCCGTGAAAACGTGAAGCTTGCTGAGGTGAGTTTCCCCGAAAGGAACCTTGGGTTTTGAGTATAGCTTCAAACTCAAGTCGCATTTGTCAAGTTCGTTGGCTAGTTTTTCCAAGCTTTCTCTGCTCGATGGAAATTCTGCCTTGAATGGTTCTGTTTGTCGGGATAGTTTCAACAATTCGGTCCCCGATGCGATTTGAGTCGTCTCAACTAAAATAAGATTCATTCCGTTCTGAATATACTTGGGATCGATCGTGGTCGCAGACAAGCGTTTCAAACGGAAATTGTGAAGATCTTTGACACGCACAGATCCCACGCTCATAATATACACGTCACCATCAGGGATAGCAGAGTGTGACTCAAGATACTCAAACGCCGTTGGGTAAATTACATCGAAATCAGATGCTTTTTCGGCTCCGTACAATTGGCCGAAAAACACCGTACAGATCCAAACAACGATCAACGCACCAAAATCGCGGGTTAGAGTCATTAAGATCCACCTGAAAAATCAGCCACTAGGTTCTATTCAACTACAATCGAGAACCAAATCATTGAGTGGTCTTGTGAGTTTTTGTGCACGGAGAAACAGTTTCTGGGTAAGTCCAGACCATTTCCTCATTAATGCAACCGTTGGCTGTACAAGCATCTCTTTGCTCGGATAACATATCCAGCAAATCTTGACCGTCGTTGAAAAGTCGATAGTGATCAACAACGCAACTCATTCCAGCTTTGGCCCTGCACAATGGTTCCGTATAGTCGGACATGTTGCAATCCACGTAAACGAATGCCCCCCCGAAAATCGATGAATGGAAAGTCTCTGTTACAAGCAATGTCGACTTTGGAACGACAACGTTAGCAACCATTGCGATAGCCGCAATTCCAAGACACGCTACAAATTTTGTCATTTTGGATTCCAATCTCTCGGTGATTTGGTCTTATTGAACGTACAACTAATTCCCCTACAAGTAGAAGCAATATTTCATGGGTCAATGCGACACGGTTCCCGAAAATACACCCAAATAGTTTTCCTATTTTGAACGGTGTTGTTGGATTTCGCCATTCGTATCTGCTTTTACTATTGCTGGGGACTTGGGGACTTGGGGACTTGGGAAGTGAGCTGCGAAACCTCCTTCGGAATGGTATTGTGTTAGCGCCAATGAGATACGGGCCCATCTACGCTGAACTGTTCGTCTTGTGATTTTTAGTCGACTGGCAACATCCTTGATGGATAGGCCCTCCATGCGATATACGAGAACTGCGGATAACTCAGGAGAATTTAGTTTCTGAATCCAATTCTCGACTTCTTCTCGCCACTCAGCGATCTGGTCGGGAGCCTCACGCGTTTTTTCCTGCAGTTCGCCGATTAAGCTTTGCATGATGGGCTCCTGTCGTCGAAGCCTGCCGATTTTCGTTACTTCGTTAATGACTTTCGACTTGGCAATCTTTCTGCACAGAGATAACAGACCATTTAGACTAGCGTTTTTGAAGGGACGCTCGCCTAGCAAATATGGAGTCATGTCGCAAAAAACGTCTAATGCGATTTGCTCGTCATCCAATCGATGTCGAACGCTCGCCCCGATCAGACTTTTGATCGAATAAAGTGTCGCCGGATTAAGCAATTCGAACAGAAATCGCAAGCCATCCTGCTTTTCCGCAGGCAAGGACATTCTGTCCTGCAACGTTAAGAGTACCAACACGATCGATTCGTCGGATGCCCCATCAATAGAACTTCGATGCAATACTTGTTTGGGCGCCATCGATACCTCAGTCTCACGGGCCGGGTTTAGAAAATCCTTATGAAGTTTAGCGTTCCGCAAGGGCGGGGAAACAAGTTTTCTGCACTTTTTGGGCTATTTATGCGAGTGCGCTGTCGGTTCGCTTCTTCGACGAGGCAAAACGCTTGATTCGTAGCCGCGACACTGGCGTAAAGCCAGATAGCATGAACAATTGGGACAATTGTTCTACAATGTGAGTGCCATTTGGCTACCATAGACCTGCATCCATCACCCTTTCGAAGACTGCCGAACTACGGATGAATCGCTACACTTTCCTTACGATCCTATGTTGTTTCTTCGGCTTAGATCACTCTGCATCTGCGGCCGAGCCAGTCCTGCCGGCTCGGCCAAACATCGTTCTGATTCTGGCAGATGATTTGGGTTACTCCGATCTCGGCTGCTATGGTGGCGAGATCGAGACTCCGCATCTGGACGGGCTCGCCAAGAACGGTATTCGCTTTACCCAATTCTATAACACCGCTCGTTGCTGGCCCACGCGTGGTGCTTTGCTAACCGGCTACTACGCTCAGCAGATCCATCGCGATGCCTTGCCAAATGTGGGGGGAGGCGGACAAGGGGTTCGGCAACGCTGGGCTCGGTTGTTGCCCGAGTACTTGAACTCCGCTGGCTATCGCAGCTATCACAGTGGCAAGTGGCATATCGACGGTAAAGTGCTTGACGGCGGTTTCGCTCGCTCGCTCAACATGAATAACCAAGGCAACTTCTTCACGTCGGCTGGCAACGCGATCGACGATGTGCCCTTGAAGCGAGCCGCGGATGAAAAGGACTACTATGCTACGATCGCGACCGCCGATCATGCCATCGAATGCTTGAAGGACCATGCTGTCAATCACGCCGACAAGCCCTTCTTTCATTACATTCCGTTCATCGCGCCGCACTTTCCATTGCATGCGCTACCCCAAGACATCGCCAAGTACCGCGACCAATATTTAAGCGGATGGGACGCGATGCGTGAGGGTCGCTTCGCTCGGCAAAAGGCGATGGGAATTACGAAAACCAGTCTGTCTCCAATGGAACGCGATGTCGGACCGCCCTATGCCTTCCCGGATGCCATGGAAAAACTCGGACCAGGGGAGGTCAATCGTCCGTTCCCGTGGCAAGAGTTAAATGAAGAACAGCAGCGATTCCAAGCGACGAAGATGGCCATTCATGCTGCCATGGTTGATCGCATGGACCAGGAGATTGGGCGTGTCCTCGCTCAACTCAAATCGATGGGAGTTTATGAGAATACGCTGATTCTTTTCGCTTCTGACAATGGTGCAAGCGCTGAGATTATGGTGCGCAACGGAGGCCATGACCCTAAAGCACCGCCGGGTAGCGCCGCATCCTATCTCTGTCTCGGCCCAGGCTTTTCTGGAGCCTGCAATACGCCTCACCGACGCCACAAGACTTGGGTGCATGAAGGTGGAATTAGCTCACCCCTCATTGCCCACTGGCCCAACGGAATCACGACCGCAAACGAACTTCGCCACACTCCGGCTCACGTTATCGACATCGTTCCTACGCTGCTGGAAATCACTGGGGTTGAGAAGCCAAAGGAATGGGCATCCGATGGAGCTCCGGTCGCACCTGGCAAGAGTCTGACGCCAGCCCTTGGTAAAGACGAAATCATAAGCAGAGATAGTCTCTGGTGGCTGCACGAAGGCAATCGCGCAGTGCAGGTTGGAGAATGGAAGCTTGTTGCCGCAAAAGGAGATCCATGGGAGCTGTACCATCTCACAACCGACCGAGCCGAGCAGGAAAACCTTGCCACTCAAATGCCAACCAAAGTGATCGAACTCGAAAAAGTTTGGCAAAGTCAAACCGACAGCTTCGTCGAACTTGTCAAGAAGTCCCCCCCTGCCCAACCGAAAGCCAGAGCTGGCAATGCCGAACGCAACAGCAAGGAGTAGGGCTCCCATCGAACATGAGCTACTGCCGGCTGGACAAGCGGAAACGGATCGATGCGATTGGAGGGCTCGCTGTTACGGTTGCCATCGCCCAATGGATCGCTGTTTTTGCAACCGCATTCCGCAGATCGACAATCGCACGCGGGTTCTGATCGTTCAACACATGCGAGAACGGTTTCATCCTTTTAACACTGCCCGAATCGTTCGACGATCGTTGTTGAATTCGAGTTTGTTGGTCGACCACAACGATCGCCTTGCAGATCTCCTTTCTAAAACAACGCTATTGCCAGGTGCCGGATTATTGTATCCCGGGCCAGGTTCGCAACTCATGAACGATCTTGCAGTCGATCAGCGACCAAAGCAACTGGTTGTCCTGGATGGTACTTGGCATCATTCGAAAACACTGGTGCGCGATATTCCTCAATTGCAGCGACTTCCGAGATATCGGCTAGCACCGTCTGAGCCGAGTCGATACTGCATTCGTCGCGAACCCGATGTCTCATTTCTGTCGACCGTCGAAGCGACGGTGGCTGCATTGCGTTTCTTAGAACCAGAAACGCGTGGATTCGAAGAACTGCTGGCAGCATTCGACACGATGATCGAGAGCCAGTTAGCTCTTCCGAAAGCCGAATACGGGTCCCGCAGGAACCACCGTCGCCGAGAGAAATTCTTAAACATCCCCAGATCGCTCCAAAGCAACCTTGAGAACATTGTGGTTGTCTATGGCGAGTCGGCACCCGGTGTAGAGTTAGGTAGGGCCGGAGATGATCTCAACCAAGATCGTCCTTCGGTCGCCAAATGGCGCGCGCCGATCTATTGGGTAGCCGAACGACTGGGAACGGGGGAACGATTCGAATCTGCACTCCAACCCCCGTTTGCATTGTCATCGACGTTTCTTAAGCACATTGAACTCCCCAGTGCTGTTTTCGAGCAAGCCCCCTCGGTGGACGTTGTTCGGCAAGGTTGGCAGGCATTCTTGCGGCCTCACGACACGATTGCTTTCTATTACTCGAACATCCCAAAGCTGCTGGACGAGATTACCGGATCTTGCCATCCGAGATTGTGCCATCCAAGATTGCACTTGAAGAGTATTCAACTCGCGGAGCGCCCTCACAAAACGCTCGAGCAATTGCTAGCCGCCCTCAAGGTAGAGGCAAGCCCAATCGCATGCGCTGGGCGACCTGGAAAACGATTGGCTGCCACCGTCGCACTGGCAGTCTATTTGCATTTCTATGACGCATCCGATTTGGTATAGGAAGTGGCCTTGTATCTCGCTTGACTATCTCCGGAGCCACTGGCCTTGTGCCCCACGTTTGCAGCATGCCTGTTGGACACAGCCGACAAAAGTCAAAGTAGTAGGCACATTCCATGTGCCGTCCACCTGGAATCCTGGCAAAAGCTCGACTGCGAACGGCACGGCGGAGCGTACCTGCACCTTTTGTCGGCTGTGTCTTGGTGTGTTGCGAATGTAGTCGAACTACGCAGTTCTAGTTGAAATCGTCGAATTGTGTTACAACTTGGTCTCAACGTGCGGGACGAAGGTCCTGCGGACATCGAACCGATTTACCAACATTTTTATTGATATTCCATGAGCGTCAACGTCGAAAACTGCATTATCATCGGTAGCGGACCTGCGGGTTGGTCCGCCGCAATTTACGCTGCCCGTGCCAACTTGAAGCCGTTGCTTTTCGAAGGAGCAATGACGGAAGAAAACCGAGTGATGGGCCGCTACCCAATGGGTCAGCTCGCTCAAACCACGGAAGTCGAGAACTATGCGGGCTTTCCGAGCGGAAAACTCAAGGTCTTCCTCGAATCGGCCATCGACAAAGACCGACATTACATGCTCCCCCCGATCGAGGAACATCCACACGCCGTCACCGGACCCGAGCTGATGGAATTGATGCGGCAGCAAGCGACCAACTTTGGCACTCGCGTGATCACGGATGACATCGTCAGCGTCGATTTTTCCGGAAAACCATTTCAACTCAACACCAGCGAGAGTGGTTCATTCCAAGCCCACACGGTTATCATTGCAACGGGCGCAAGCGCGAACTACTTGGGCTTACCTAGCGAAGAAGTATTCCGAAACAAAGGGGTCAGCGCCTGTGCTGTCTGCGACGGTGCGCTACCACGCTTTCGAAACAAGCCGCTTGTTGTGGTTGGCGGGGGTGACTCTGCAGTTGAGGAGGCGAGCTACTTAACCAAGTATGCATCGAAGGTCCATATGATCTTGCGTCGCGGCGAAATGAGGGCGTCCAAAATCATGCAGCAACGAGCTTTGGATAATCCAAAAATCGAACTCGTGAAATTCTCAGTGGTCGATGAAGTTCTTGGCGATGCGAACGACATGCGAGTCGGAGCCACCGGCGTTCGAGTCAAGAATGTCGATACTGGAGCAACGACCGTACTCGAAGCGGCAGGTATGTTCCTGGCCATCGGGCATACTCCAAATACCAATTTTCTGAGCGGGCAAGTCGAGAAGCATGCCAACGGTTACATTCGCTGGACGCAACCCTATCGAACCATCACGAGCGTCGAAGGAGTTTTTGCAGCTGGCGACGTGGCCGACGATTACTATCGACAAGCGATCACATCGGCCGGTACAGGTTGCATGGCCGCCCTGGATGCCGAACGCTATCTCGCTGGAGTTGGAGTTCACTAATCTGTGGCAGCGCAGGATCAACCGATCGTTGTTCGCGGCGCCCGCGAACACAACCTCAAAAGCGTCGATCTCTCTCTACCACGCAATCAACTTATCTGCTTCACGGGTGTTTCGGGGAGTGGGAAAAGCTCGTTGGCGTTCGACACGCTGTATGCCGAAGGTCAACGTCGCTACCTGGAAAGCCTGTCGACCTACGCTCGCCAATTCGTAGGTCAGCTGCCCAAACCGGATGTCGACTTTCTGTCCGGCTTGAGTCCGTCGATCTCGATCAGCCAAAAGTCAACCGGAAACAACCCCCGTTCCACGGTCGGTACGATCACCGAGTTGCACGATTTTCTGCGAGTTCTGTTCGCTCGCGTTGGAACAGGCTTCTGTCCGACATGCAACTCGGAAATCGCATCGCAGACTCGGGACCAAATGATCGAGCGGATCAAGGACATGGATTCAAGCTCGCCCTACATGTTTTTAGCCCCAATCATTCGGGGGCAAAAAGGGGAGCATCGCGAGCTATTCGATGACCTCCGCCGACACGGGTTCAATCGCGCTCGCGTCGATGGCCAAGTCTGCTTGCTCAGCCATCCACCCACACTCGAACGTCAAATCAAACACAGCATCGAGTTGGTTGTCGACCGAATCGCGATCGATCAAACAAACCGACAACGCATTGCCGAAGCGGTCGATAACGCCATGAAGTTTGGCGAAGGGACTATGCTGCTTTCACGCTTGAAGCCCGATGCGTCTGCAAGACCGCCTGAAACGCCCCTCGGTGAAACTTCTCTCGGTGAAACTCCCCTCAAAAAGGCTAGCCGAAAGAAAAAAAGTGCGAGTGCCACCGCCGCTGTCGAGAACGGAGACCTAGCGAACCAATCGCTGGACCGAAGCGACCCTTCGGAGGACATCGTCTTCTCGTCCAGTTACGCATGTGCCAAATGCGGTATCTCGTATCCGCCACCGACGCCGCAGTTGCTCAGTTTCAATTCGCCCCAGGGAGCATGCAAAAGTTGCGAAGGACTTGGCGAAACGTTTACGTTCACCGAAGAGATGCTGGTTACCGATGAGAGCAAGTCCGTCAAGAACGGTGCCATTCAACTGGTAGGCAAGTCATCGGAGATGACCAAATGGTTTCGACGCTCGTTGACTTACTTCGCGGGCTACATCGAACATTTGAAGCAACTGGAACACAACAGTTTGCTCTCAACCCAATGGAAGAAACTGCCACAGGAGCATCGCAATTGGCTATTGTATGGATATCAAGGACTCAAGGTCCAAGCCAAGGGGCGGGCTTTGCACGGAGAAGCCTTCTCAGGCATTGTGCCTGATCTGCTCGCGATGTATCGAGCCACCAAAAATCCGCTGATGACCAAGCAGTACGAAAAGTACATGGAGACGGGACAATGCAGTGAATGTCAAGGGACGAGATTGAACGCTCAGGCCCGCTCTATCCGGCTTAAAACCCTATCGACGGCCTTTCAATCCAATCCGTGGCTCGCGATCGGCGACTGCTCCCGACTCTCGCTGGACCGCTGCGCTGACTTCTTTAGCAATTTGGATTTGACCAAACTGCAAATCACCATCGGAGGCGAAGCCATCAAAGAGGTCCTCGCACGACTGAAGTTCTTGCTCGACGTTGGACTCTCGTATCTCTCGCTTGAACGGACAGCACCCACCTTATCGGGCGGCGAGTCGCAACGCATTCGGTTGGCTAGTCAAATCGGTGCTGGCTTGGTTGGCGTCTTGTATGTTCTCGACGAACCCTCGATCGGTTTGCATCCACGAGACAACGCGCAATTGCTGGCCTCGCTGGAACGACTGCGGGATCTTGGCAACACCCTCATCGTAGTCGAACACGATGAAGATACGATGCGAGCGGCCGATACGATTGTGGACTTCGGCCCTGGGCCTGGCGTCCGTGGCGGCGAGTTGCTGACCGCCGGAACACTCGAGGAGGTTGCTGCCAACCCAAAGAGTCTCACCGGTGGTTTCCTCAATCGCACGCGTCAAATTCATCGCCCCGAAAAACGACGTGACGGAAATGGCAAGAAGCTGATCGTTCGTGGAGCCCAGCATAACAATCTTAAAAATATTGACGTTGAGATTCCACTCGGCTGCTTTGTCGCCGTAACAGGTGTGAGCGGTAGTGGCAAGAGTTCGCTCATCTCGGATGTGCTTTCGCCTGCGCTGCGAAATGCACTCCAAAGAGCCGAGGACACGCCCGGCCAGCACAAATCGATCGAAGGACTAGAGCACCTCGACAAGATCATCGACATCGATCAAAGCCCGATCGGTCGCACACCTCGCAGCAATCCAGCCACTTACGTCAAAGTATTCGACGAAATCCGGGACTTGTTTGCCGAGCTTCCGGAATCCAAACGCCGTGGATTTTCACCTGGTACGTTCAGTTTCAATACAGAACAGGGCCGATGTTCAGCCTGCGATGGTCACGGTGCAAATCGACTCGACATGGAGTTTCTAGCAGACATGTGGGTCCCTTGCCCAGTCTGCGAAGGCAAACGATACGGACGCCCGACTCTGCAGGTTGAGTTCAAGGGTAAGTCGATCGCCGACTGTTTGGACTTGGATGTTCAGCAAGCCCTCGAACATTTTGCTGCGTTCCCAAAGATTTACGAAAAACTGCAAACACTGCATGATGTCGGGCTCGATTATTTGAAGCTCGGTCAACCCTCGCCTACGCTATCCGGCGGTGAAGCGCAGCGGATCAAGCTTTCCAAGGAGCTGAGCCGGCGGGCTACCGGGCGCACGCTCTACGTTTTAGACGAACCGACCACCGGTTTGCATTTCTATGACATCGACTTGCTGCTCAAAGTCTTGCAGAGTTTAGTCGACCGGGGAAACACGGTCATCGTCATCGAGCACAATCTCGACCTTATTCAGGCCGCCGATTGGGTGATCGATTTGGGACCTGAGGGAGGGGCTGGTGGCGGCAAGGTTCTGTGCGAAGGAACTCCGGAATTCATCGCCAAGCAAAAGAAATCGCATACCGGAGTTGCCCTCAAGAAATACTTCGAAAGCCATGGAAAAGCGGACGCGAAATCAACTTCCAAATCCAAGACCGACGCAAAGAAGACCAACAAACGCGTGGGCCCAAGTTTGGCATTGCAAGACGTGCAGGTCATCGGGGCACAACAGCACAATCTTAAGAATATCGATTTGACGGTTGCCCGCAATCAGATGACTGTCTTTTGCGGTCAGAGCGGCAGCGGTAAGACGTCGATGGCGATGGACACCATTTATGCTGAGGGTCAGCGACGCTTCGTTGAAAGTTTGAGTCCGTATGTGCGACAGTTTGTCGGTCAGATGCCAAAGCCGATGGTTGAACGCGTTGAGGGTTTGAGTCCATCGGTCGCGATCGAGCAACGCAATCTCTCGCATACGCCACGCAGTACTGTGGGTACAGTCACGGAGATCTACGACTATTTCCGCGTGCTGTTCGCTCGGTTGGGGCAGATGCATTGCATTCGCTGCAACGAACCGGTTAGCACCCAGACCAGCGATCAAATCATTGATCGTCTGCTGGAATTGGGTACCGGGGAAAAAGGGAATGCCAGTCAGCGCGCGCTGTTGTTGGCTCCGATCGTTCCGCATGCCAACCAAACACCGGAGCAGTTTTTTGCGGAGTTAAAGCAACAAGGCTTCGTCCGCGTCCGAATCAATGGTCGTACACACGATATCGACGCTGCACCTGCGTTGCAAAAGAAGAGTCGAACCGAGTTGCAGTTGGTTGTCGATCGAATTCACTTGAATGGGAAAGACCGCTCGCGGATGAGTGATAGCGTATCCACAGCATTGACGATGGGGAGCGGTGTCATCCAGTTGGCCATTGTGGATGACGACCGAGCGGAAGTGCATTGGGACGTCCAGACGTTTTCCTTGCAATTGGCTTGTGCACCCTGCGGGCTTTCCTTTCAACCGCTGACACCCCATAGTTTTTCATTCAACACTGCGGTTGGTTGGTGCCCAAGCTGCAACGGATTGGGAACACAAACCGGAACCGACCCAGCCGCTTCGGTAGATGACCATCTTTCGCTGGAGCAAGGAGCATTGCTGCTGTGGCCGGACTTAGCCAATCCGTTAGCCATGGGAATGTTGCGAGCATTCTGTCGCGAGTCGGGTATCCCGATCCATCGACCTGTTTCCGAGTTGCCGATCGGGCAACGTTCGATTCTGTTCCATGGATTGCCTGACCGCGAGATATCTGTCCTCAAATCGGATATCCCATCCAACGCGCCTGGTTTGCAAGCGAAGGACCCATCGGTCGTGATGGTTTTTCACTATCGAGGTGTGTTCCCTGCGTTAGAGCTTGCGTCCAATTCGAATATGGGATTGCGGATGCGGTTGTCGCGGTTTTTGGCAGAGGTGCCGTGCACGTCTTGCGGAGGAGCTCGGGTAAGGCCTGAAGCAGCTCATTCTCGATTTCGGTCGCTCACGATTGCCGACATCGGAAGAATGCCGATCGGCGAGTTACTAGCAACGACCAAGACTTGGACACTCGAGAAACGGGAAAAGAAAATCGCGGGGGAGTTGCATCGTGAGATCACGCAACGACTGCAGTTTTTGGAAGACGTCGGTCTTGAGTACTTAACACTCGATCGGGCCGCAAACACGTTGTCCGGTGGCGAAGCACAACGCATCCGACTGGCAAGTCAGCTTGGCAGCGGTCTGTGCGGCGTTTTGTATGTTCTCGATGAGCCAACGATTGGACTGCATCCACGTGACAACCAGCGGCTGATTGGTGCCATGCATCGATTGCGGGATCTTGGCAATACATTGTTGGTAGTCGAACATGACCGAGACGTGATTGCAAGCAGCGATCAGTTGTGCGATTTTGGGCCTGGGTCTGGTCCCTTGGGTGGAACCGTGGTTGCTCAAGGGACGCCCAAGCAGATCGTGAAACAGACAGCATCCGTCACAGGTCCGTTTATCGATGGCTCGAAAGGAATCGATTTGCCAAGTCGACGTCGTATCGAAATTCCCGCGATCGAGCCGTCCTCGTGTGGTGATTGGACTTCCTTGGTCGATGTCGCTAAAGGTTGGTTGACCATTCAAGGGGCTAGAGCCAACACCCTTCGGAACATCAGCGTCAGCCTTCCGCTTGGGTGTTTCACTGCGGTCACGGGGCCGAGTGGCAGCGGCAAGAGCAGCCTTATCAACAGCATTCTCTATCCCGCGTTGGCCAAAGCGTTGCATCGCGCGGATCTCCAACCGGGGCCCCACGATCGGATCGATGGGGTCAATAACGTGAACAAAGTGCTGCGCGTGGATCAGTCCCCGTTGGGCAATTCGCCGTCGAGCAATCCCGCAACCTACACTGGGGTATTTGAACACGTACGGCAATTGTTTGCAAAACTACCAGACGCAAAACTACGGGGTCTGCACGCGGGGCACTTCAGTTTCAACATTGCTGGTGGTCGCTGCGAAAAGTGCGAGGGAAACGGACAAATCCGCATCCAAATGCACTTTCTACCCGACGTTTGGATCGAGTGCGATGCATGTCGCGGGAGTCGCTATTCCGAAGAAGTTTTAGCTGTAAAGTACCGAGGCAAATCGATCAGTGATTTCCTCACGATGTCGATTGGTGAAGCTCGCGATTTGACCAGTGAGTTACCCAAGATTCACGGAATGCTGAAAACACTTTGCGAAGTCGGATTGGATTATCTAGCGCTTGGACAAAGTGCTCCAACGTTGAGCGGTGGTGAGGCGCAGCGAGTGAAGTTGGCTGCGGAATTATGTCGCCCGGCGACCGGCAATACTCTCTACTTGCTAGATGAGCCAACGACGGGATTGCATTTCGAAGACATCCGCAAATTGATGATGGTGCTCAATGCATTGGTAGCAAGCGGCAACACCGTCGTGGTGATCGAGCACAACCTCGACGTGATCAAGTGCGCTGATTGGATCATCGACATGGGACCAGAAGCGGGCAAGGATGGTGGCCAAGTTGTCTTTGCGGGAACACCTGAGTCGCTCGTGCGTTATGCCAGCGAAGTAATCTATCGGCCACCCACAAAAAAGCGTTCCACTAAAAAGCAGTCCACAAAAAAGCGTTCCGACAACATGCAAGTTGCCGAGCAAGGTGCGGCTTCACCCAAGCTGCGGTCCTATACGGGCGAAGCTCTAAAATCTGTATTGCCATTGTCCTAAAACATCCCTCGACGTAGTGCAGGCTGCCAGCCTGTATTTCGCAAGTAGTACAGGCTAGCAGCCTGTACTACGTCATGAGGGGGCATACGAAGCTCGCTCGGTGGCTAAGGTAATTGAGGCTGGGGTTGCTGAGGCTGGGGCGGTTGAGGCTGGGGCGGTTGTTGCCCCCCTCCAAATAATCCTCCCCCTCCAAAACCTGGGAATGGCAGATTGGGAATCTGCGGCAAGTTCTGTTGAACTCCTTGCTGCATTTGTTGCATCCCTTGCTGCAATGGCCCAAGTTGTTGCGACAACGGTCCAAGCAACTTGCCTATTCCCTTGTCAATTTGCTTTTGGGCGACGTTTTGCAGTGCAGAAGTCGCTAGTTGTTGACCAATGGATGCGAAACTGTTCATGTCCATCTTGGGTCGCTGAATCGTTCCCCGAATCGGGATCTGAATCTGTTGGCCGGCCAACGATTGCAGTGCAGGCGTCTTATCAACCCATTCTTTTAAGATCGGTACTGCTGCAACCAATTCAAGTTGCCCGTCAATGCCGACGGACCCCGAAGTATTGATCACCACATCCCCCGCTTGGATTTGCATATTGCGGTGTGCAACGCGGCCTTGTTCGACGTCGAAGTTGATTTTTTGCTCGGGCAGTTGCAACCAGCTTACGGCCTGCCCACCGCCGTCCGTTGCACCTGCACCTTTGCGCAATGCACGCACTTGATTGACCAACACCAACAACTGATCGGCCAGTGGACCTGGACCTACATTGGCTCCATGCACGAGCAATTGTCCTTTGATCGTCTGACGTGCTAAATCGGTCGGGACGATCTCGGCCTGATCGATTTGTAGGCTCAAGTTGCCTTGAACGCTCGCGACGTCCGCCAACAGTGGGGCTACGTATTTGAGCCAACCTTGGCACATTTGTCTCGTGATCGCGACGTTATCAAGTACCTTCTCGGGACTTTGTGAAATGACAATTGGATTGGCAGCGACATCGCCATCGAGGTTCCATCGCAAAACTCCTTGCGAAACAGGTATCTCGGCCCGGGACACAAACCGACCATTTTCAATCTTTAACGGGACTTCGGCGGCTCCGACTTCGATTCCAATCACGTTCGCACTGTCCCAGCCGATTTGAGATTTGGCTTGCAACGAATCGGCCCAATTTCCGCTATCGCTAGATGTCCAAGTCACTTCCAGCGGCTGAGTCTTTTGGCCTTGAATGGTCAGGTAGTCGCCTGTCCATGGCCGAAGACGTTGAGCAACACGGGCCGCGTCGTAGGTTAGGCTTCCTTGCGAGACGATCTTGGTCGTCTTGTTTTGAGTAGCCATAGTCGTTTGACCGGCATAGGCAATCCACTCGGTCATCAGTTGCGCGTTCGGAATTTCGAGTTTGCCTGAGCTGATATCATAGCGACCGTCCATTACGAGCTTGGCTTGAGGTTCTTCCCAAATCACGCTCATCGAATTCGTTTTGCTGCCGCCGGTGCTGACCATTTGAGTTGCAACCGGGTTGCCCGTACGCTGCGAAGCCTTGATATTGGTAGCATCCGAAATCATTTTCCAGACTAGTTTTTGCGGATCAACCTCCCATCCGATTTGACCTGTAATGTCTCCCTCGACGGAGATGCCGCTTGGTGTTTCGCCTGCTGCATGAGCTGTTTCGAAGCGTACGGCAGACATCAAACGCGATGGGTCGATGCGGAATCCGGCGTTTCCTTTTCGAGCCAGTTCTCGACTTGGAACGGCTTCGTCCTTGGCCTGCAACGCGAACGACCCGGATTGAACGAGCAGGTTGTCGACTTGAAGGCGAGTGATGTTTTGCGAGTCGACTCGACCCGAGAAGTTACCGACCAAACGCGATTCTTGGAAAGTAGTTTCGCCGCTCTTGACCAGGAACGGCTCGGTAACAAAGTTGGCTTGTGTAACTTCGATGTGATTGATGTCCAGAGCTCCGCGGGCATCCAATTCGCATTTGCCACCGAGTATGACACCGGGGTCGACGCCGGCAAACAACTGGCCGCGACGCTGCCAACCACCGAGGTCGCCGACAAGTTTGAGTTGGATTCCGGCCGGAGGCAATTGAGCCATACCGGGTGTTGCCCTATCGAGCGAGATTGGTTCCATGACTTCAGCCGAGAGCAGCTCTCCCGCCGCCTGAAGCTTCACCTGACCACGATCGATTTGAATGACGCGTCCTTGTTCGACGCGAGCGATGATTGCAAAGTCGCCATCCCAGGCGGGTTCGTCGAGTTGGCCATACTGGTTCACGATTTGGACTGGGGTCGTTTTCAACTTGCCGTTGGCGGTGAGTCGATTACCGCCATCTTGTTTCCAAAAAACACTGCATTCGGCGGCACCGCTAAGGCTTTCCACTGGGAGAGCGAACCACTGCGATAGGCGCTCTTCCATCTTCGCTAAATCGAAGTGCCCCGCAATCTGACCCTCTTGAAGATCGCCTGCGCCTTCGATCTTGAAAAACTCAGCCGTGCAGTCTGCCTTGAAACTGGGTTGACCTTGATTGTTTGCCGACACGTCGACAGATGCTTGGAGTGCTTGGTCCCATCGCTTGGTCTGTCCTTGAACATTGGCTTGAAGTCCACCAAGCTGCATTCGGTAGTTGCTTGTCGGTGGGCTCTGGACTGCACCTGCTGAGACTGGCTGCTTGCGCTGGGATACCGAGAGGGTTGCGTTGCCTGAAATGAGCTGCACCTGATCTTGCATTTGAATCAGGTCCGGGGCGGCTTGGATCAGACGCGCCACGTCGACTTCGCCTCGAACATCCAGGTCCGCGTCTCGGATCCAAGGTTGGGAGACAGTTGGCGTTACGAGTGGCCAAGGCAAATCGGCATTGGCGGCTAACGCTCCAATTTCGCATTGCAGCATCGCGTTCTGCGCAACCAAGCGGTTTTGATAGAGTTGCATTGTGCCGCTGAGTTTGATTTGCTGAAGGCCCGCTCCTCGCTTACCTACCAGTTCAGGGGCAATGATGCGGAGAGAGTCTATCTGAGCCGTTTGTATTTGTGCCAAAATTTGCTGATTGCTATGCAATTCGATGTCGGCCTGGACTGTGGCCAATCCAAGAATGCGTTCGATCGGGATCTCGGGCATGCGACGTTTGACCAGGCTAAACCACTGGAGCGGCAAGCCATTGGTCGAAATATTCATCTTCATCGGAACGAAACTTTCGAAGCTTGCAGCCCCAGATGCTCCGGCGATCGGTTGAGTTCGAATGGTGAACTGACCGCCCATGAGTGTCTCACCCGGCAAGGCCGCCGTTTGTTGCACCAAACCGACCAAGGTAATCGGGGGAATGGGCTGCTCTTGCGTCGGCAAAGGCACATCGGCCTCGCTTACTTTCAGATCCCAAGCAGTCAGATCGACGCTATCTCGGGCATGCACGATTGCGTCCGCGATACGAATGCGTCCAAGGGGAAAACTCAAAGCGGGACCGGATGCCGAGGGAGCATTGGGAGTCGTTGGATGATTGGAAGCAAGAAGCGGCTTTATGGCTTCTTCGATATTGGTTGTGCCAGGCTGGACGTCAATGACCGCTTCTGCACCGCGAATGGTAATGGTGCGAAGATTCTTGTAGTTCGTTGCAAGCCGGACCAGATTCAATTCTGTTTCAATCTCGGCTACTTTGATCAGTTCAGCTCCTTTATCATCGATCAGACGCAGCCCGCGGACTTTGATCGGACGAAGCCACCCCCCTTCGATAGCAACTAGGTCAATACGCATGGGTGCGATACCCGCGTTTCGGTTAATCGCGGAGACCACCAAGTCGCGATTTTGGAGCGCGAACGGCACTCCTACACCAATGACCACGCCAACGAGGGTCAAACCGATCAATACAATCTTGCGCTTTCGAAAGCGATTGCGCTTTGCTGGCTTTGCTGGCTTTGCTGGCTTTGCTGGCTTTGCGAATCCCGTTTCGTCTTTTCTCTGAATTGACATCTTCCGAGTCACCCTTCCATGGAGATTTCGGTTGTTCCTTCGATTGCCGTTCGGCAACATCGCCTTCGAGTTTACGGAATGGACCAGCGCGAGGTCGAGAGAGAAATTCCGCTAACGCCCTGCCGCACTAGTTTGACACAGCCGACGAAAATCAAAGATAGGGGTAGGAAAGCCGCATTGAGTTGCGGCTCCCCTCCCTCCGAACCGGACTGGCGGATCTCCCGCATCCGGCTCTCCAGTCGATAGTTAAGCTTTTGGCTTCCTTTTCAAGGATTGACATTCACGAGCAC
>JAIPFP010000148.1 GCA_021736575.1 Pirellula sp.
CGTGTACCGGTATCCGACTTGCCCGAGCACCATGTAATTATTCGTTTGGACGTGATCTCGAATGATGGTCTCAAAAGTTCCGGTAATGGCAGGTGGTACGTCAGTATCGACAACGAAGCCAGTTAGATACGTATCATTGTGAGCACCATCTCCGAAAAACGCATATCGCAGACCTATCATGGGTTCTAGAATTCCGCCGTAGCGGTAGGGTTCCATTCGCCAAGTTTTGTTGGCTTCGAAACTCGCAAACGAACCAACATTCAGGCTGTTTTGAAGGTCGTAAACTCGTTCACCATCCTTGTCGTTCTCTCGAAGCCAAGTAATAAAGGGGCCGCCCGTTGTTGGCCCAATCAAACCCGTGCCTGGAGGACCTTGACCATTCGTCCCACCGGTCGGCCCGTTACCACCTTCGTCAGTACCGACAAACTGATTTAACCTCTGTTGCCTCACGGTATCGTACACGTTTGGCCCCCCGACATCCATCGCGGAGAAACTCCAGCCGGATTCTTTGCTATTCATCCAACCGAAGTCGTATCGATTCCCCCATGTGTAATCAATCGCGAAGCTGGCTGCCTCGGTCGTCGACCGATTCAGGCCGATACTCAAGCGATCGTACGTCACATAGAACCCGTTATTCGCACGTTGCCGTGCGGTCAGATCCTGCATGTCTTGCAACTGAACAGGTGCAAAGAATTGCCAATCTGGATCGAACTCCATCGGCTCCGAGAAGGGATGGTATCCGTCATCGGAAACTCCAATCTGGCTCGACACGGCAAGAGCCGCTAAAACAAACATTCGAATCGTACGTTGCAATACAGACATAATAAATCTTCCACCGTTCCACTAAGGCTTTGCACGATCCGGCTGGCAAGTCCAGGCGACCGTCTGAAATCGGGTTGTGCTGCTAGTATCGGAACTGCGGGCCGTTGAAATTGAATCGGTTTAGGTAAAGCGTAGCGAAAAATCCGATCCTTTCATGCAAGAGATCGCTAGCAAAGCCAGGGTCTTAGGAGAGCGGCAGACTGAAAACTACCAATCATAACCCGATACGTAAGTGAGGGACCTGCAAAATGGTCCCTTGCTTACGGGCTCGGGTTGGGATGCTGCAATCTGCCGCTCGCCTTCATTCTGGGCCGTTTGAGAATGAGCGGGTGTCGTATTTCGCTCGTTTGTTAATTGTTGACCAAGGCGTCGCGACAAACGGTTGGTACCGATTCCTCGTTTGGCAATGCGAAGACTGGAAGATGGTATGCCATCAACTTGGCGGCCGAGTCTTGCAGACCATCCAGATCATGTTGATTCACGATGGCTGAAACGGCGAAACCCCGTCTGCGAAGAAGCCCCAATGCCAACGCCATCGCGTCATCCACCTGTTGAATCAGCACCAGAACTGACAATTGCCTTGAAAAAAGGTTTTGCGTTTCCATAATCAAATCGCTTAACTGCATCCCATCGGTTCGCTCGAGCCTTGCCAGTGTTCGATGTATTTCTGCAAAATGCTCTGGGCCGCGATTCGCATCGACGACGACAGGTCTCAGTCGGTCGCTCAACGTTTTCATTTCGACATTGGCGCGCACCGAGTCGCGATCGGAATAATCCCGTTCCAGGTGCATTTGACGCACGCGGTCAGCAGCATCGCGACCGTTGCTAATCAAGCCAAATGGCTGATTCATCATGTACAGGGTATGCGCCAGCGATGCCGCCATGGTTACGGCAAGATCCGTGCGAAGCGGCTCATTGCGGTCGGGATTGCTTTTTTTGTGCATGTCCAAAACCAGCATTGCGCCTTGGATACATGTCGGTTGGAAGATCCGCGTATGAAGTGTTCCGGTTCGGGCTGTCGCCCGCCAATGAATTCGATTGAGTGAGTCGCCCGCTCGATACTCTCGAATACCAACCATTTGGGTTGGGTCCTCCATGGATCTATCGTTCACGTGTAGGTCCCCCATCGGTCGCCGGCTCATGACGTTGATACCCTGAAGCGGAACGAGTTTGGGCAGAACCAATACATAGTGCGGCTTCGACATGATTCTATAATTCCGATGCAAACCGAGCAGATCGCCCGTCTCCAATACAGTTGGACCTAATTGAAAATAGCCTCGCCGGATGGCTCGTATCGAGTAAGTCATCAGCGCGGTTTGTCTAGGCTGAAAGAAATAGAGTTTGGCTGGTTGCCCAGATACTTCCAAAGCACGGTGTGGCTGCGAAATGGCTCGTTTGGGCAAAACATCTTCTGCGAACAACCAGGGAATGTAGTAGCCTGAGTGGTTTCGGATTTTCAATCCGACAGAGAAACTGTCTCCAATTTCAAGCTCCGAACTGGTTACCGTTCGTTCAACGGTCAGACTCTCGGCCCATCGATTGGCAAAAAATCGCGTCAATTGAAAAACGACTAGGAGCGTACAAGCACCAAGTGCAAAAAGATTAGCCCCAGTCACGAACCCGACAAGCAACACCAATGCGATGATTGGTAGAATGTGCATGGGCGGTGCCTCGGCTCAGCGGTGGAATGTTCGGCAGGCTCAAGACGCTTGAAGCGGCTTGGCATCGCCAGACCAGTATGACTCTACGCCACGAAAAGAAAAGCGGCATCTATTCGTTCGACCAAGGATGGCTTGCCATTTCGCCTAACGATTGGATTGTGATACAATCGCGGGGTGCGCGATCGCAAGATCCCGCCCGCGTGCTGGAGCAGGGGACCAAAGTCTAGACGCAGTAAAAAAACCAACAATACTAGGGCAAATCGGTCTGCAAATGGGTGAATCAGATGGGCGTGGGCACATTGTCGTTGCAGACGGGTGCGAAATTAATCTCAAAAACCGCTATCTGGCGGCGGTTTTAGCATTTCTCTTGCCGGGTGCGGGACACTTTTATCAAGGCCGACGAAACAAAGCGTATCTGTTTGCCGTCTGCATTCTGGGACTTTTCTTCCTGGGAATGTTTGTTGGGCAAGGACGGGTCGTCTACGCTTCTTGGAGTCCGGATGAGTATCGCATCCAGTTTCCCGCCCAACTTTTTGTTGGGATTCCAGCTTTTCCTGCTGCCGTCCAAGGGTGGTTGCATCGCAACGATGGAAAACAAAACTTTGGCAGGCGAGTTCAAGCGGAAAATGCATCATGGAATTGGTCCAATTTCATGGCCCCACCCGCGAACAAGGACGAGTTGTCAGCATGGCACAAAGCGACTTCCGCAGGTTTTGAACTCGGGTCGCTGTTCACCGCAGTTGCCGGCTTGCTGAATTTGCTTGCAATCTTTGATGCGTTCGCTGGCCCGATGCCACTGCCAACCTCAGAAGAGCGGCGGAAAAAGAAAACCTAGGTCATGAACTCAAACGATGGCGAATTTGCAAAACTCGCAGAAGTTGCAGAAATCGCAAACGCTCTTGTGCTCTCCATTGCGCGATTCCGTTCGGTTGCGGTCGCGTTTTCAGGGGGGGTCGATAGCGCTGTAGTCGCCGCTGCGGCCCTGAAAGCAATTCAGGGTAACGCTATTGCCATAACCGGCATTGGTAGTGCTGTCGCGAGTAGCGAACTCGATTCTGCTCGAAGCGTTGCGGCATCGATCGGCATACGGCATATCGAACTCTTGACTGGCGAAATCGACGATGCCAATTACGTTCGAAACGACGCAAAACGATGCTATTTTTGCAAATCGAATCTATACCAAACCTTGCAAACCTGGGCAAACGAGAATGGCATTGAGCGAGTGCTCTCCGGGACAAATCTTGACGATTTGGGCGACTATCGGCCAGGCCTTCAGGCTGCGGCGGAACACTCCGTGGTCGCACCGCTCGCCGAATTGAAAATCGACAAACAAATGGTTCGTCGCCTGGCTCGCTATTTCGAACTTGCGATCGCGGATAAACCCGCTTCACCATGTCTAGCGAGCCGAATCGCATATGGTCAGTCGGTCACTCCGGAGCGACTCCGGAGCATCGAAAGCGCGGAGTCTTTTTTGACATCACTGGGTTTTTCGGACGTTCGGGTCAGGTTGCACGGTGACGCGTTGGTGAGAATCGAACTTAGCCTTGCGGATTTGGGAAGAGCCTGCGAAACAACCGTTCGGAATGCGATCAATGCGAGAATGCAGGAGCTAGGATTCAAGTTCGTGACGCTCGACTTGATGGGTAGGCAGTCTGGTTCATTGAACAGAACCCTCCCAATTATCGTAGTTTAGTGGTTTTAGCCTTTCCAAGAGAGTGTCGCAATGGAAAAAAATTTGTTACATTATTGGGCAAATAGTTCGGCGACCATCCGAGTTGCCTCGCGAAGTTTTGGTGTTGATTAGAGTTTGGATTGCAACGAAAAATAAGGGCGTGGATTATGAAATGGGAAGGCCGAGAAAAATCGTCCAACGTCGAAGATCGACGCGGAATGAGCATGGCTGCGGGTGGACTCGCGGTCGGCGGCGGGCTTGGAACGATTGTCTTAATCTTGATCATGACGTTTCTTGGGGCAAATCCAGCGCAGTTGATGGAACAAGTTGGGCAACAAAAGCCGAAGCCCTCGGTCCAGACCAAAATAGATCCAGCGCAAGATCGCGACGCTCCGCTAAAGGAATTCGTTTCCGTTGTGATGCGCGATACCGAAGATGTTTGGGGCAAGCTGTTTCGTGAGCAGCTTGGCGCACGCTACCAAGAGCCGAAACTCGTTTTGTTCACCGGCGAGGTGCGTTCGGCGTGCGGAAGTGCCACGGCATCCGTGGGGCCCTTTTATTGTCCCGGTGATAGCAATGTTTATCTCGATTTCGAATTCTTTCGCGTACTCAAGGACAAACTCGGTGCGCCAGGGGACTTTGCAATGGCTTATGTCGTTGCGCATGAGATTGGCCACCATGTTCAAAACCAACTTGGGCTCTCGGCCAAAGTGCAAAACATGCAAAACAGAGCAGGTAAAGTCGAGAGCAACCAACTCAGTGTGCGGACGGAGCTTCAAGCAGACTACTTGGCTGGCGTTTGGGCCCATCATGCTCAAGCCACCAAGAAAATCTTGCAGGTTGGAGATCTCGAGGAAGCCATCAACGCTGCAAGCAAAATCGGGGATGATGTCTTGCAAAAACAAGCAACCGGTCGCGTTCGTCCTGATGGATTCACCCACGGGACGGCCGCGCAGCGTCAAAGGTGGTTTGCGTTAGGCTTGAAGACAGGTGATGCTAATGCGATGATGAAGCCTTTCGAGGTCGAATACGATTCATTGTAGTTCTCCCTTCTGATCGCGAACAACTAACTCCGCAAATCCTTTATATGGCTGTTCGAATCCCAGTCGTCATCAGTCAGCACGAACGCCGATCGGGTTCGGTAGCCGACTATGAGGAGCAGTTGGTAACGCGATTGATCTTTGAGAACGGTTTAGATGCAACGCTGATTGCCGATCTAAACTCGATTGCGATCGATACAACAGATCATCTTTGTATCGAAGGACTCAAAGGTGATTTTGCCTTGGCATCATGGTCGTCGGCAGCCTACGTCTGTGAGCACTTGCATCGACTTGGGATGCCATCCATCGAAATCGTTCCAGTGGATGGTAGTCCCAAGATGCTTTCGAATCAAAATGGTGGGATTCCGAAAAAAATCTACTTCGTTTCTTTGGCGACCAATGTTCCAATTGAGAGCACGATTCGCACGCTTCGCGATCTTAGAGAAGCGCGTTCGATTCCTGTATTTTCTATTGGTTTATCACCTCATGAAAAAAAACCCAGCGCTGCGATAAAACTGCCACTGGTCTCGCTCGTATCTGCATTGCCTATTGAGCCGAAAAAAAGTACTCTACCCGCGTCCAACTTGCTAAATGAGGATGTCGATGTCGATGACGAAGAGTTCCCGAACATCGATCAACTCATGGACGACCTCGACAAGTTCGAAATTTAAACCAATTCATCAAGATTGCACGATGGCTTTGCTCGTACGATGGCAGTGCCGCGTGAAGTTCATTCGGAATAGGAGTAACGGATCATGAAGCTAAGAATGCAGCAGTTGGTAGCGAGACTTTGTTTGCCCGTCGGCGTTCTTGCGGGAGCCTTGCTCCACGGACCGGTCGGCAGAACGGTTGCCCAGGACGAATCGTCCATTCGATCCGCCAAACTGGCTCCGATCGATGCAGATTTTTACTATGGTTCCTTTCAGTTAAAGGAGCAATGGGATCGAATGACCGCAGGGCCTGTTGTCCGTGAGCTTATGGATCAGCCTGTGATTGAAAAGGTTTTAGCCCTGTTTCGCTCGGAGTGGCGCGAACGAGAAGGAATTGGCGGTCAAGCGAGAGTCTTCTTGGACAATGGGAATGTAACTGACGTATTGGCGTTCTTGCAAGAATTGGTTTCGAAGGAAGTCTTTGTCTTTGGCGACAAGAATATGTCGAAGTGGTACGACCGTCTTGCTAAGATCAGCGAGGAACTGCAGCCGTTGCTCATGTCGTCCGATTCATCGAGCGAAGAACAAGGGCAGATCATCGCGGGAAAATGGATTGAAGCCATGAAGGGTATGGAAATACCCACGTTCGTATTCGGTGCACGCTGCGACAATGCCGATATCGGACTTGGAAAGATCGACCAGTTAGAGATTCCTGTATTTGCTCTCAAGCAGTATCCCGATGCTGCTCCGTTCGTGCAGAATCTCAAGAGAGTCGAGGATGCTCGAGGCGATCGAATGCAATGGGTTCTGAATGGTTCGCAGATTCCTTGGGATTCGATTCCAACGAATGACGTCTTCGACGAGGAAATGCGCGATCAACTCAAAGGTGCTCTCAATGACAAGAGCATCACAATCAGCATTGGGCTGTTCGATGGAAATTTCATCTTTGCTGTAAGTTCTACGCCGGACAGACTGTTGGCGTTGGGCAAGGGCAAGTCCATTTTAGAACATCCTGAAATGCAGCCTGCCCGAGACCTAATCTCTAGGCCGTTGACTTCATTGAGCTACGTTTCCGATGCATTTGCCAAGGCGAATTTCAACGTCACTTACAACAACTTCTTCTCTAAGAACGCGTTCTCGAGTGGCTATCAAGCCTTGCAATTCCTGGACGAAGACAGTGAATTTCGAGATTTCTTCGCGGATGTGGTGGGCGACTTGAAATGGATGGATGAGTCAATTGCTAAGGTCGTTCCAGAATTCAAAGGGGGAACATCCGTTGGTTTCCTGACCGAGGATGGTTGGGAGCGTCACGACCATCTTAGAACACAGGACGTGCTGTTCGAATCGAATTCTCCGTTAACGGCGCTCGAACACGTCGGAGGAGAGCCGATGATGATGGTCGCGACGAGACTCCAAGATCACCCCGAGTATTTCCAGCTTGCACGGAAAATCGTTCAACGAGCCAAAGCTCGGTTTGATGAAGCGATGGAACTGGATTGGAGTGAGTTCCCCATTCAGGCAGACATTGAGCAGGCAGACATTGAGATAGACACCGATCAAGTCACTGAATACGCGGATGCGGTATGGCCCTTCGTTGTTCGAATCGCAGATTCATGGGAGAAAAAATTCCTGCCGTCGATGAGCGGCGAACATGCGGTGATTTTGAGCGGTGGAAATCTTGCTGCCCAGCAATGGTACAAAGATATGCCATCCTCTGCGGACCCACTTCCGTTTCCCGAGCTTGCAATGGTGACAGGGCTCAAGAACAAAGAGTTGTTCAAGAGTGGTATGGAAGATTTGTTTACGATCTGTGACGACATCGTCGAAATGATTCGTGAAGAAGGGGGTGCAGCGATACCGCCTAATTACAAAATTCCAAGGCCGGTCAAATCAAAGTCCGATGCTGGCGAAAAGTATGGTTATCCGATCCCGGCGGATTGCCCGGTCCCAGAAGAGATGATGCCACAGGCGTTGTTCAGCGGCGACTATGTTGTTGGGAACTATTCGGATAAACAATCCGCATCGCTATCAAGCGTCAAAAAACTTTCCGTCGGCAAGGGCGTCATCGATCCAAATGCCCGACAGTCGAACGCATCCTACATCCATGTTGGCAGGCTGTTCGAGTTTGCTCGCCCGTGGGTGCGATATGCTTTGATGGATAAACTAGACAAGAGTCTTTTCGAGGAAACCTTGCCCGACGAATATGAGCAGTACGATATTACTGGCAAAGAAGTTCTTTCTGTCTACAGCGTGCTAGGCAAGATAGGCGATTTTTCGAGTTCCTCGGTCCGCAAACCAACCGGTGAAACATCCATTCGGTCTGTCTATCGAATCAATAAATCAGAATGAGCGAACTGATCCGATACGGTGTAACGCGACGATGGTCGGATGCGGTTGTCGCGGGTGGCATCGCCTATTTTGTGGAGGTGCCCGATGACCCAACGTTGTCGGCAGGCGATCAGTTTGAGCAGATCTTTCAGCAAGTTGATGCGCGGCTCGCCCAAGTCGGCAGCGACAAGTCGCGTTTGGTGCAAGTGCTTGTTTACTTGCCGTTTCCTGGTGACTTAGCCTTGTTCAATAGAATTTGGGATGAATGGATTCCCGAGGGCCATGCACCCTCAAGGGCTTGTACTCACCCCACGCTGGCAGCTCCTGGCTACCGCGTCGAGTTAGTCTTGACCGCTTCTGTTTTGTAGCAAACTAAAGAAAGAACTTTTGCGTCTCCAAAAATAACGTGGCCGCACCGATGATAAACAATACCAGGATGCTTGCCCATAATCCTATGTCAAACAACTTGGACGGTTTTAGTTCTGGCAAGCATCGCTTGTAGCGAAAATAAAGTGCTGAAAAGCCAAGCATCGGTAGCATGATGGCTTGCGCAGATCCACTTAGGAACACCAGCCAAGCCACTTGCGGGAGCAGCCAATAGACGAGCAAGCACAACATGGGAAAAAGGCCGCTTAGCCCTCGAACCCACTTGGCTTGCGTGACCTCATCGCCATCGATGAGGCCCACAACATTCAATGCATCGGAAAATGTCCTCGAGTGGCTTGCATTGGCAACGTAAAACGTCGAGTAGAGAACCATGAAAGCACCCAGCAAGAACGTCACTTGCGCCCAACTCCCGAGCACCGGCTTGTACATCACCGAAAGCGTTTGCAGCAGCTTGGAGTCTTGTGGCTGGATACCAGCCCGATGCAGAATCCCAGCCCCCAAAACAAAGAAGCCAATCGTCGCGATTGTATAAATAATCATCGAAACCCAGATATCGGTTTTCATGATGCGAAGCCATCCGCGAGCTCGCTTTCCCCACGCTTCGGTTCCATCGTAGGGCCCGGTGCTTTTCGCATATCCCTTTTCAATGCACCAGTAGGGGTACTGAATTAACTCAGCTGCACCCACTCCAATGATACCCACGGTTGCAAAGGCCATTGCGAATGACTGTCCCAGATCGCCTTTCGGCAATCCAAAACTCAAGCCATCGATCCATTCCTTCATCGGGATTTGCCATGCCGGTAGCATTTGCAAACCGATCACATTTCCCATAGTCACCAAGGTAAAGATAGCGACCATCATGGTTGCGGCGGACTGAATGAAGTTGTATCCACCATAAACGAGCATCAACGAAGTGCCAACGGCGACTGGAATCGCCCAAATCCGGTCGTCCCAGGGGCGCGGCAATGGAACCGTCTTCAATTCCTCGTCAGTCCAATTCGCCTGTGAATTGCCGTACTTTTGCAGATAACTTCTTTGTTTCGAAGCAATCTCGTCGAGCGTTGGCATGGCCTGAGCCTCGGTCGATGCTGGGGTTGTTTTTCCGGAAGCCGCGTTTTCTGCGTCCACTTTTGCGATCACTTGGCCGAGCAGTCGCTGAGATTCTAGCGTTGCTATTTCCTGGAACTCGCGGCCTTGCTGGGTCATCGGTTGAACTAACGCCAGAGTTTGCCCGACACCACCGACGATCGCTCCCAATTGGCCAATGCTGCAAAACCACATAAAAAACCAATACCAAATCAACCAGTTTCCACGGCCAGGGATACGTGGACCGGGGACTTGATTTAGCGCTGATAGAGTCGGTGTTCCGCTGGCAATGGTAAAACGCCCAATTTCGATTTGGGCAAATACTTTGATGACGCAACCCAGGATGATCAACCACAACAAACTCAAGCCAGCTTTGGCGCCGGTGATCGTGGTCGCAATCAACTCGCCAGAACCAACAATCGACGCAGCAATGATAAGCCCCGGCCCCAAATGCGACAGAATTCCGAGCCAGTGAACGGGAGGTTCGTGAACGGCTTCGGCGGACCTCGAATCAATGGTTTTTGGCTTTGACATAGTGGAAGGATTTTGAGTGGAGAAGTCGATCACGGGGTGGGAGATCGGATTGTACTTGATACTAATGGACTACGTAGTCGTATCGATGAGACAAGCGTCGAAAAAAAGGTACACTTGTACTCGAACTCTCGCGAAAAGTTGTCCCACACATCGCGGATTACTTATGCCACACTTTTTTTGCTGATTGGAGCACAGTCTCGATGATCGTTGGAATTCCTAAAGAGGTCAAAGAAGATGAGTACCGAGTTGCGATGTTGCCGGTGGGAGTCGAGGAATTGGTGTCCCGAGGGCACGAGGTCTTGGTTCAGACAGGTGCGGGTTTGGGATCGGGCCTTGCCGACGATGACTACCTGCAAGCCGGCGGAACTCTACTGGCGTCCGAAGCTGACATTTTCAAGCGAGCCGACCTTATCGTTAAAGTAAAAGAACCGATGGAATCGGAGTGGCCGATGATACGATCAGGCCAAACGCTGTTTACTTACTTCCACTTTGCTGCCGATCGAAAGCTCACTGAGGCGATGCTCGAATCAGGCGCAAGTTGCCTCGCATACGAAACGCTTCGCGATAATCAAGGTCGACTGCCACTGCTCACGCCGATGAGCGAAGTTGCCGGGCGGATGAGCATTCAAGAGGGCGCTAAATTTCTTGAACGGCCTCAAATGGGGCGAGGCATCTTGCTTGGCGGCGTGCCTGGCGTTGCGCCTGCCCACATCACCATTCTCGGTGGCGGTGTTGTAGGAACCAATGCCGCACGCATTGCCGCAGGCTTTCGTGCCGACGTCGCGATTCTCGATATCAATTTAGATAGGCTCCGTTACTTGGATGACGTTATGCCTCCCAACGTGAATGCGCTGTTTAGCGATCGCCACACGATTCGCGATCAATTGCGACGAGCCGACTTAGTTATAGGTTCGGTATTGATCCCTGGCGCCAAAGCCCCCTATCTCGTTCGCAAGGAAGACTTGAAATTGATGAAACAAGGGAGTGTCATCATCGATGTGGCCATCGATCAAGGTGGCTGCGTTGAAACGAGTCGGCCAACAACGCATCGCCACCCAACGTATATCGTTGACGATGTGGTTCACTATTGTGTAACCAACATGCCAGGGGCTGTTGGCCGAACAAGCACGTTTGCGCTTTGCAACGTGACACTACCCTGGGTGGTTCAGCTCGCAGAAAACGGCGTAAACAACTGCATTGCAAGTTCCAAAGCCCTTCGCGACTCCTTGAACATCCATCAAGGAAAGGTCACCAATCAAGCGGTTGCTCAAACTTTTGACATGGAGTATGTCGCCTAGCAGCGCTGGCAAAGTCGGAAAAGTCGAATTGAGCGCCCAAAAGTACGCCGAAAATGGGTGTTATCGAAACGAGTTGGTGAACAGGCGAATCGGGTGGGAATAGAATGAGGATGACAAGATTTTCAGCTTTTAGGCGAGCGGCAGCTTGAGATATACCCGTAGCACAGGCTGCTAGCCTGTGCTTTCTAGGCTATTACAGGCTGGCAGCCTGTGCTACGCGGTAGTTTTTGCTCTGCCGATCGCCTTACAGTTTTCATTTGCCCCCGTCCGTTCCCCCTGAGTCGTGTATTTTGTGAATCTCACCAAATCGAACAACCCCTGGATCGCTGGCCTTAGCAGTTTTGTCATTCATTTGGCAATTCTGCTAATCATGGCGATTTGGACGATCGTAGGGGTCGGCAAAGGAGGACGGATCCTTATCGACAGCGGTATCTCAACCGATTCGATAGAAGCATTCGAGATCTTGAATGTCGAAAAATCGGAGGACGTAGCGAGCGAAGGTGGGGTGGGCCCAGACGACATCAACTCCTCAATCCTCGCGTCGGATTCGACTCCATCTCTCGTAGTCGACGTGGGGGGCGAGCCAAAACCATCAGCCAATCTATCGGATTCGATTCGGCTATCGGGAAGCAAAGGGGAAGAAAACGCGTTTCTTGGATCGTCTTTGGAATCCCGAACTCCCAAGAATAGGGCAACAACCGGCATTCGAAACGGAGCCACGCAAGCCAGCGAAGCGGCTGTCGAAGCGGCATTGGCGTATCTTGCAAACCACCAAAAAAATGATGGGTCGTGGACCCTTCGCTTTGACGATGTTCCCTGCCAAGGCCAATGTAGCCATGGCGGTGCCAATAAGTTGGACTCGCATGATGTCGCTGCGACGGGTTTGGCTTTGCTCTGCTTTATGGGTGCAGGACACACCATGCATGTTGGTGAGTACAGCGAGCAAGTAAGCCGAGGTGTTTACTTCCTGATTCAAAAACTCAAGATTCAAAGTGGGCGTGGAACTTGGCTTTCCTCGACCGCCAGCGCGGAAATGTACGAACACGGGATCGCAACTCTAGCTTTGTGCGAAGCCCTACAAATGACTGGCGACGAATCGCTGGCGGAATCTTGTCAAGCTGCCATTCGGCAAATCATCTACGCTCAGCACAACGATGGAGGGTGGGACTATCATCCCAAGGCTCCAGGCGATCTGTCGATTGTGGGCTGGCAAGTGATGGCGTTGAAAAGTGCTGTCAGCGCCAAACTGGATGTCCCCGCCGACACGATACGCGGGATCGATTTGTTTGTCCGTCGGGAAAACGTAGGCGGGTTCATGTTTCGATATCGAGTTGGGAAAGGAACTCCATCCATGACGGCCATAGGCAATTTAATGCGAGTTCTCCGAGGCGTTTCCAAGACAGATGCGATGCTGATTCGCGCCGTTGACTATCTCGCAGACAAAGGCCCGTCGGATCATGACGCGTACTATAACTACTACGCAACGCAAGTTCTTTTTCACTACGGCGGCAAGCCTTGGGACAAGTGGAATAAAGCGATGCGAGAATTTTTGATCGGAACCCAAGAACAATATGGCCATTCGGCAGGCAGTTGGTGGCATCCCGGAGATCCACACAACCTAACGGCGGGGCGATTGTATGTAACCGCGATGGCTTGTTTGACACTCGAAGTCTACTATCGATACCTGCCCGTTTATGAAGCTTCCGAGTTGGAATTCAAGCTTTGATCTTGATTGAACTAGTGCCACTGATTGGAATGAACGTCGCACAGGAGACTAGTCGTTCCCAGGCTCTGCGGCTCTGCCTGTTCCAATCTGCAGTATCTTCTTGCCGATCCGTTCGCCATCGGATTGCATCCCATTGATGTTGATGGCTAATCGACGGGGCCTTAGTGTAGAATAATTGTCCATGATTTGAAACGCGACACTCCGAAGGAGGTATCCAATGATTCGACTACTTGGTTCAGCAAGCATTTTCGCAGCATTTAGTTTCTGCACCTTAATTAGTTTGGCGGCGGATTCGGTGCTCGAATCAGCGGATGCGAAAGTAACGCTCGTGTCCGATGGTTTCAAATTTACCGAGGGACCTGCGGTTGATTCCGAAGGCAATGTCTTCTTTACCGACCAACCCAACGACCGGATCATGAAGGTCGATCTGGATGGCAAAGTGACTGAGTTTATGAAGCCGGCTGGACGCAGCAATGGGATGTTTTTCGCGCCCGACGGAAAGCTCATTGCATGCGCAGACGAGAAAAATGAAATGTGGGAAATCTCGCCCGACAAATCGCATCGTGTCTTGTTCAAGAACTTCGAGGGGGAGCGACTAAACGGTCCGAATGACGTTTGGATTGATTCGAATGGGATGATCTATTTCACCGACCCTTACTATCAACGCCCTTGGTGGGAGCATAAAAAGCAGCCCCAAAAGAAACAAGCACTTTATCGTACCGACCGAGATGGTTCCAACATGATTGTAATGGACGACGCTCTGGTACAACCCAACGGCATTATTGGCGATTCAAAGCGACGGCTTGTTTTCGTGGCTGACATCCGCGATTCCAAAACGTACCAATACACGATCGCAAACGATGGCTCGCTGATCGATCGCAAGCTCTTCTGCGCGATGGGCTCCGATGGGATGACCATCGACAATCAGGGTAACGTCTACTTGACCGGAAAAGGAGTAACGGTATTTGACAAGGACGGCAAGCAGATCGAAGTCATAGCCGTCCCGGAATCTTGGACAGCCAACGTTTGCATCGGAGGCAAGGATCGAAAGACGTTGTACATTACCGCTTCGGATTCACTCTATAGCATCCGACTGAAGAATGCTGGTTTGTAGAGTTCGTTGACCACTAACGATTAAATTATTGCTCCCTTCTCCCCGGTACTCCGGGGCGAGGAGGAGAAAATACTCAGGGAGATCACGGAAATCACGGTCGTTTTCGGCTGTGCAAATTATCCGGCGTGCCTGAAATTTTGGCGTTTTCTTTCGAGGTTGGTGGACTTTCTAGGGTCAACAACGCAAAAAGATCCGCCAACTCTTGTGCCGATACTTGATTCTCTATCCCTTCGGGCATCAAGGACTTCTTGTCTTGCTTGAACTCTTCGATTTCATCGTTGGGGATCGTTTGGTCTTTGCCGCCTTGAACCCGAATAACGGTCCGTTTTTCGTCTCGTTCTAACAACAAACCAGTCACGATCGTCCCATCGACCGTTCGCAGCGTTACTCCTTTGTACGCTTCGCCGATCACCAAACTGGGATTAAAAACACTGACAAGCAACTGCTCATACGAACCCCGGCCATTGGCGGTGATGTTCGGACCAACTTCGACCCCCCGTCCATGCATCAAATGGCATTGGCCGCAAATGCGATCGTACACGATCCAGCCTCGTTCCGCGTCGCCTCTAGCATCCCAACGCAAATCTTTGGTGACACGTTTGATAACTTCTTCTCGTTCCTTCGAGCTTTCGGCGCTGACGTTGCCCCAGATTTTTTTCACGGCGTCGCGAATGCTCTCGCTCGTATCCTTGGCCAACAGCCTCACTCGATTCGGGCTGATCAATTCTTTTCGAAGTTTGCCCTCAACGATTTGTGCGAGCAAGGCTTGTGCGGTTTCGGCTCTCTGACACATTCGTTCGGCGATGGCCGCTTGTATGTCACTTTTGAGCGACGGAAGTGCGATTGCGAGACGGGATGTGTCGTCGGCCGATGCTTGTGCGATTCCCGCATCCAAGACCGCATCGCGGTAGGGGACGT
>JAIPFP010000149.1 GCA_021736575.1 Pirellula sp.
GAATGTCGAGCAATTGGGAAACCGGGGCTATCGCCCAACGGCTAATTGGGTTGAAAAACAGTTGCGGATGTGCTTAGCCACAACTGCCATCTACAACTCAAGCTTGGCCGGTCTACCAAAATGAGCCAGAACTCCTTGTGCGGCCATCGCTCCCGATCGAAGCGATCCTTCCATCGTGGCTGGCCAGCCTGTTTGTGTCCAATCGCCAGCAAGCCAGATCCGTTCGCTCGCCAAAGCATCGCTTGCCAATCGACTTGATTCATGTCCAACGGATACGGAAAACACTGAGTTAGGATCGGTAACCACTCTTCCTCGAAGCATCGTCGCGACGGCGGATTCTGGTAAGATCTCGGCGAGGTCCTGCTTGACGGCTTTTAGAATGGCGTCGCTATCACCCCGGGGCAAATCGCGAGAACCGCTAATGACGATCTGATAGTAGTGTTCTGCTGTGTGTGGATTCGTTGATTCCGCTTCGGATCGTGGGGCTGGAAAGATCCATTGGCAAAGTCGATCGATCAAAATCGCATGCGGTTGTTTTAGCCAAGGCCGATCCCACCACGTATGTATCCCTGTGATCGGAGAGGCCTGCAATTCACTCGCAGGAGCAACGGTCGTAGCCGTCGAATCCGGCGAGATTTCGAGAATCTTGTCCCAAGGTACGGCGCAAACGATCGCGTGAAATGATTTCCTAGCTGTTTGATCCGCGTCCGCGTCGCTCCCCTGCATGGATAATTTGTGACTACCGTCGTTGTTGCGATCGATCTTTTTGACTGTCTGACCACGCAAGGTTGATACGCCCCAATCGCTGAGACGCGTCGCCACACAGCCTTCCAATAATTCCGACAGGGAACGGTTTGGCATCAACAAATGAAAGGCGGTTCGATTCGCAGCGAAGCCATCGACGAGGACTTTATGAGTTGCGCCGAGTGTGACGCGATCGACTTGCTCACCCAACGCGCTGACCAGAATTGTCGCCCAAAAGTTCTTAATGCATTGATCGTTTTGTCCGTTTTCTCGCAACCAATCAATCGCGAGTTTCGACGCTAGAGTTTCATTGATCCTGAGTCGCAACAATCGCAACAGCCCCGAGCCGACTCGAATTCTGTCACCCCAACTCAGCTGTGGCCACCGAAGAAGAAGACCGCACAAGTGCAGTGGAGCAGGCAGCGGCCAAGCTCCCACTCGAATCTTCTTGCCTTGCGCCGAAACAAAGTGGAGCTCACCCTGTTCCGTCCAGTACGGTTGCTGGTCCGTATCGTCGATCCATTGCCGGAGCGTCGTGCAACAAACCATTCCCACGTGCTGACAATAATCGACAGACTGCCCCGAAATGGCGTCCGTAAACGAACCCACGCGGCCACCGATCCGTTGTTTCGATTCAAGCAATGTAACGCGGCAACCGTGTCGGGCTAAGTGCATCGCGGCGTTTATGCCGGCAAGTCCCGCACCAATGACGGCAACGTGTGGGCTATCCATTGGCCAGTCTTGATCCCATTGCAGATGCTCCCGTTTCGATACCGCAGGTCGCTTGGCGAAAACGTTTTGAAAGCACGGAGTAAATGCATGCTGACCAGCCAGCACGAGTTTGTCGAACCTGGAGACTCGGACACGCTTTTGCCATATCCCTTCTGGTTCGACTTCAATGCAATCGAGCAGTTGGCGATACGTGTGCCACATCAGCGAGAACATTCGCTGCCCGTCTAGCGAAATGTCGGATGCGACTTGCCACCCGCTTTCGTAGTAGGCCTTGGCTCGTTCGATTTGCAATCGAATCAACCCTCGCCAATCACCGAGTTCATTGAGTGCAAAGATCGATGGTTGCGGCTTCATTTGGAGCCAGCGTTCTGAATCGATATCGAATCGTTCCAGTTCACTTAATGGCAAATAGATTCTGCCGCGCCCCGCGTCTTCGACAACATCGCGAAGAATATTGGTCAACTGAAAGGCAACGCCACAATCAAGTGCCGCTCGCAACGTTCGAGGATTTGGCGGCTCCCCGATCGACTTGGCCCAAATGGAAAGGCATGCAACGCCGACGCTTGAGGCAACGCGATGGCAATACGACTTCGATTGTTCCCATTCGTCAAAGCGAATTTCTCCCACAACATCCATATTCACGCCACGGACTATGTCATGCAAAGAGTTGAGTGGAATGGAAAAGCGAATGACAGAGTCCGCGAGTGCCAATCGGATGGTCTTTAGGCACGAGGGTGTGTTGAGTTTTACCGGATCGCATGGTTCGAGTAACTGGTCGATCCATTCATGCCATGCAGCCGAGGACCAAGCAGAACCTCCGTCACATGAAACATCATCGGTAGCGTCATCAGCCAATCTTGCAAAGGCATACAAAGCCGTCATCGCATCGCGGCGAGGTCGGCCCAAAAGCGCGAAGGATCGAAAGAAATTGGACCCACTATTTCGGGCAATAGAAGCGCAGACAGAATAGGATTCAAAAAGTGCCGTCATACGTTGATGGGCCCATCCAAATTTCTAAATCCAGTCAATTCTAACGACCTCGGTCGAAGTATGGCTTGCAGCAATAAACGGACTTTCTGTTTTCGGGTAACTTCGATCGGTTGTGTCCACACGTCGCAGCCGACTTTGGAGATATTATCAAGTACAGTCAAACCGCCTCTTGCAAACAACTGAATGTCCCGAGCAAGCCACCGAGGGACGTGCTTCACTAACGGCAATCCGTCGATCAGATGTGATTGGGCTGTCCGCACCCAATCCTGTATCGCCCGAACCAAATTGCAAGATGCGTTTCCAGCAAGAATCTCGTTCTCCGTGATTGGATATTGAGTCCATCGCTCTTCGGGCAGGTAAATCCTGCCTCGCAACGCATCCTGACGAATGTCCTGGCAGAAGTTCGCGATCTGCAAGCCTGTGCAGATTTGATCGCTCAACTTTTTGGCTTGGTCGGATTCCACTTTTCCAAGCTGCAGCAAAATACGGCCAACCGGGTTGGCACTCCCTCGACAATACCCCAAAAGATCTTCATCCGTGGGATAGCGAGTTGTGTGTTGGTCTTGTACGAACGCTTCAAGCAAGTCTTGGAACGGCTCTATCCGCAACCCATGAATTCGAATGGATTCCTGCAATGCTTGAAAAACGGGATGGTAAGCCTTTCCATTAAAACACTCCTGCAATTGATTCTGCCACCAGCCAAGGTGCCTAAGAGAATTCGCAGAATCCCCTAGTTCGTCCGCCAAATCGTCCGACCAGCGACAAAACGCATACACATTAAAAAAATCCTGGCGAATTCCGCGTGGAACTAGCAAGCTAGCAACGGAAAAGTTCTCGTAATGTCGAACCGCAAGAGTTTTGCAATATTTTTTGGATTGTGCGAGGTTGAAAGGCGGGTATTTGGCATCCGGGCCGAATCGCTTGAGATCCTCAAAAACAAGACAATTGCCTGCGCGAGTGTGAGGAACGGATTTCTGAATGGCTTCGCGGGGGGATGACATGGTGATATCATACCGTAAAATCAGCTCGTAAAATCAGTCCAGAAACTCTCAAAACGAAGTTTGCTCCTTGCTCAAATGCCTCTCATCGTGAGGCTCGTAATTGTAGTATCGACTTATGAAAATAATTCTTGCAGCTCCACGCGGTTTTTGTGCGGGTGTCAACATGGCCGTCCAAAGCCTTGAATTGGCCCTACAGCACTTTGGTCCGCCAATCTACGTTTACCATGAGATTGTGCACAATCAGCATGTGGTTCAAACCTTTGAAGCGAAAGGGGCCGTGTTTGTCAATTCGTTAGGGGAGATTCCAAGCGATTCGACGGTTCTTTTTTCTGCGCATGGTGTTTCGCCTGAAATTCGGCGGGTAGCTCAAGACCGAAGATTGAATGCCATCGATGCTACTTGCCCACTTGTGACCAAAGTCCATTTGGAGGCGATCAAATTCGCAAAGGAGCACTACACAATCGTGCTGATCGGACACGAAGGGCACGATGAAGTTATCGGTACGATGGGAGAAGCTCCGGAAGCCATAGTGCTGGTTGAAACAGTGGAGGACGTGGATGCACTTCAGTTTTCAGTGGAAACGAAACTGGCCTATTTGACGCAAACGACGCTCAGCGTTGATGATGCATACCGAATCATCCAGCGGCTTAGGAAACGCTTCCCTTGGATTATCGGGCCGCAAAAAGAGGACATCTGCTACGCAACTCAGAATCGACAAGAAGCGGTCCGATTGCTTTGCCAACAAGCCGACGCGGTGATCGTTCTTGGCAGTCAGAACAGCAGTAACTCGCAGCGACTTCGCGAGTTGGCAGAGGAGTTCAATCGGCCCGCCTATCTCGTTGATGGTCCTGATGATCTCAAAGAAGCCGATTTTCAAAACTGTGGTACCATTCTGATCACTGCGGGTGCCAGCGCTCCGGAACTCGTGGTTCAAAACACGCTCCAGTGGCTCAAAGATCGTTTCAACGCGACTGTCGAAGAGCAGGAAGTACGCAAGGAAGAAGTCTATTTCCCGTTGCCCAGAGTCTTGCGGCAGATCGCCATGAAATCATGAGTGACAACTGCAATGAGTCTGATGTCGACCGTGATAGCGAAAGCGTGGAAAGCGACGCGAGGGGTTTGGACGAGATCGCGGCCATGCAGCCATTGCTAAGAAATTCTGTTTGCCTCAGTTGTGCTGACCATCGAACGATCGTTTCCGGCAAGGGATCGGTATTCATGCTCTGTCAGTCCAAAACGACACCCAAGCAATGGCCCAAGTATCCGCCGCAGCCGGTGCGGCAATGCGGCTACTTTCGCTAGAAAGTGCAACCGAGGTTTGGCGAAAAGCAGTTTGCTTCGCTTTTTAGCCCCAGAGCCATTTGTCTAATTCCTCGCTGGGTATCGGACAATCTTCGGCGAGCAAGGTTCTCAAGCTTGCCTCGAAAGGTACAATGGATTGTTGAGAAAATCAAGAACGACACAGGATTCTAAACTCCAATGCCATCGCCATTTCCAGGAATGGACCCATTCATCGAAAGTCAAAAGTGGGAAGACTTTCACACTCGCTTCATGTCAGCGTTAGGGGACGCGTTGGTTCCGGTCGTTCGCCCTAAGTATGTAGTAGATGTCGAGCGACGTATTTACTTGGAGCGCGTCGATGCGACGGCTCCGGTGAAATCACTGGTGGCGGATGCAGCCATCTATAACCGCGTTGACAGTCATTCTACTGAAATGGCAAATGACGCCGTTGCTTTGCTTGCACAACCTTCTATCAAGCCCAAAGTTTGCACGATTCCATATTTTGAAGAACATCGCGAAACGTTTGTTACGATTCGCCGTGGCTCGCCAAGCGAAGTTGTAACCGTGATCGAGTTGTTGTCGCCGACTAACAAACGCAAAGGGACCGATGGCCGGGAACAGTACTTGCAAAAGATCCAGGCGCTGCTTCAGACGAAAGCCAGCATAGTAGAAATCGATTTGCTGCGAGGTGGCGAGCGTACGAGCGTGTCCAATCCGCCAGAAGGTGACTATTTCGCGTTGGTGAGTAAACCGAAGCCACGTCCGCTCGTGGATGTTTATGGTTGGGCAATGTCAGATCCGCTTCCGCGGATCCTGATACCACTTTCGATCGAGGATCCCGATGTGGCGCTCGACCTGCAAATGGTATTTACACTGGTGTACGACCGAGCTGGTTACGACTATTCCTTGAACTATCAGCAAAAGATTGAGCCACCCTGTTCAGAATCGGAATTGGGAATAGTCCAACAATTGCTGGAAAAAAAAGTGTGAAGACAGCCGTAGCGGACAACTCATTCCGTCCACTGACGCGAGGTCAGTGGGGCGGAAGAAATCGTTAGCAAGCATGCTCAGCAATCTCTTAGAATTGGACTTGATACTTATCCGTCATTTCTCGACGAATCGCGCGTTCCATCTCTTCGATTTGGGCGATGACTTCTCGGTACGAGGAGTAGGATTGTCCCCTCGCCGCTGCTAGATATTGGTAGGGCGAATTAGCGTCATAGTAGTACCCATTGTAGGGGTTGCCGTAAACACTGACACCCGAGTTGACGATCGCATTCGTGCCTCCCGCGATGTTGGTCTGCTGAATGTTCACCATGTTGCCTCTCAATGCTTGAGATACTTTGGTGGAATAATCGACTAAAGCCGGATCCACGTTGAGAGTTGGTAGATCGTCGAGCCTTTTGGCCATCCTTCCATTCCATTGGGCTCGATCTCCGGAATTGGTTGATGAATAGTCCTTGACTCGACTAATAACGCTTGCGGTCTTATCAAAGTAAGTCTTGGCAACTGCTACTGCCTTCGCTTCCGCAGACTTGTTTGCGGACGACGAATCATTCGATGACGAAACCTGATCGACTTGGCCGTGCACGGTGAAGATGCCGAGCAAATCGTCCAATGTCCCTGGCGCTATTTTACCGCGAAAGGATAGCGTGTTTCCGTCGATGGATGGGGTCCAAGTGGATGCCTCTGGGATCGCCGAATGATTTCGAGCGAGCACCTCAACAAAGAACTCTTTAGCAACCGGCAATAGCCCCGACGGTGATGTACCGAAATCCAAACTGATAATCGACTCTTCAAGGTTTTTCTTGCTTACAATGACTCGAATCCCCTTAATTGTCGACAGCGTAGCTGCGATTGCATTCTTGTCAGCATTCTTCAATGACTCAAGGGCTGCGATGCGTTGTTTGATGGTGATCGGAGACCAAACGTCTTCTAGGTCAATTGCAAGTAGGACGGAAATGAACTTGGTCCCTTGCGCTGCTTGTTTCTGCAGGTAGCTAACGCCTCCTCCCGACGTTTCTTTATTTAGCCACCTGCTTGCAAGTTTTCGATCCGAAGGCCGAACCAACCCAAGCACTCCACCGGGCATGGGAACCAAGTAGGATTTTCTTGGAGACCAAACAACTGTCTTACCAGCAATAGTATCGACATATCCTCCAACCGACGCTGCGAGAAGACTGGCGTCGGGTATGCCGCTAACGGTAGCGTATCCAACTTCCCAATTTGGCTCGAGAGTCTTAAAGTCCAACTCAGAAGCGATTCGGACTTCACCTAACTTGTCCGGCAACGCGGTAAATAACGGTGTGCCTGTCACGAACTTCCGCACTAACGGAGTGTCCATATAGAGCAAAGCGTTGGGGCGGTCCGGACTCGATGCCAGAACATCTGCCAAGGTAGGCTCTTGAGAATTGGTTCGAAGCGAAAGCGAAAGTGTGCAAGCGACCAAAAGGAGGAATTGGATGGAACGGACTAGGTAGATCATTGCGGAAAACTCATTTCGTATTCGGTGAGGTTCTGACGAGGATGGCTCGGGTGCGAGGACAATATCGTATTCTAAACCAAATTCGTTCGGAGTTTGGATGGTAAGCATAGGAAAATTGCAGACAAACCAAAAACCACTTAAGCGAGCTGCCGTCAGAATCGTACCAAGCCAGGGTCGCATGCCCAATCTATCCGCTCGATCCGATCATCGATAGAACGGTTGCCAAGTGAGCCAACTTGGACCATATTTGGGTGCCGGCTTGCCAACTTCGATTGCCCCTAAGTCAGGGGCTCGTCCCGCGTATCCATCATTCACAGTTGGAATTACCACCCCCGCATCGACAGCTTGGCTGCCAGCTTTGAGCCGAAAATTCAAATCCATAGCGTGGTAAACGGCATGGCGATCGGCTGGATTGGGTGGACTCATTTTCTCAAAGATATCGAAATCGACTTCGATACCGTGTTTTTCTTGTCCTGTGGCGTGCGAAAGATCGGCTAGCCTTTCAAAACCGCGCCAATCGCCGGGTTGAGGCTCGTAGATTCGCTGCCCAGCTTTAGGGCTGAGCCATTTGTACTGAGTTTCGACCCCCTTGTTGGGACGAAAGCCGTTGTAGTCGGAACTGAACGCTTCCGTTGCGTTGGCCCACGTCATGATGCCGCGGCCTGGCGTTTTGCGACCTAAGAATAGATTGTTGCGAAAGTGCACATTGGATGTCGGGTCCTCGGCCCCTTGTTCGCCAATGATGGTATTGTGATAGACGAACAGCCCGGCAGGCTTGCCAGAGAATTTGAAAGCGGAAACACTCGGCACGTGGTAAAGAAGATTTCCAATAAAATAGACCGGCCCACCGAACGCGGGCTGTGCACTGTAGCCGCCGTGTGCTGCATTGACACCGCGATTGTTCATCACGCGTACATTATGCACTGATCCGTCGGTCTCCACGAAATCATCGTTGAGCATATGCATGTCGTTGTTGTAGATGTCGATCGATGATGCCTGTTTTTCAGGATCCGTAGGCGGCGTGCCATAAGTCGAAATGCCAATCCCATCGTGAAAATAAGCGATCGCATTGCGGGCGATGACGTGCCCGGGCCCGTAGACTTTGACCGCGTAGTAACTGGTAAGCAAATGCGATCCGTAGGGACCGGCACTGGCCCAAAGCGGCCCTGTCCAGCCGACCAACCGAAAGCGATCATCTCGGCCCAAAAAAAGATTGTCGGCAATATAGAAATCGCTCGAACCAGCGTATTCGGTCCAGACACCGAATCCGATGTTTTCAAATCGGCAATTTTTGACCGTTAAGCCAATAGCGCCGAGGACCTCCTTCTGACCCGCGAAAATACCGACGTCCGTGTTGCGAATCGTGATGCCATCGAAGATGTGATGCGTGGAAGCCATGACGTCGAAAAGTCGGTGGTTACCAGCTCCATCGAAGACGACTTCACCATCGCCTGCGGACTTGATCGTAATCGGTTTGTCCACAGTTCCTTTCAAAGTAAGAGACATGGAACCATCAAAAGGGGTCATCATCGGATCGACGTAGTTAAATCGCTCGGACTTGTACAATCCGGCGTGCATGAGAATGGTATCGCCGGGTTGAGCCCTGCGTTCCCAGACAACACTCCAGTCGCCCAAGCCGGAGCCATAGTAAGCTTGCAATAAACTTGTAAAGCTTGGCTCTTCTCGAGGTCCGGTATAGTCGGGTGGGTAGACGTGCAGCTTTCGGCCCGCCTCAAAGGGCTGCGGCTCAGTTCGCGTTCGGACTTTAACGGTACGCGTTGTCTCGCCACTCGCTCCGTCTGGGTCGGTTAGCTGAAATCGACACTCGTATTCTGTCCCCGGCTCAACATTGAGAATGCTGCCAGCAAATCCATCGGGTACCGTGTAGTCGAGATTCTCCCGGCGGCGGTAAACGTTTTCGCCTCCGATTCGTACGAGAGGAAGTGCTTCTCGCCACTGCAAATCGCCCACAGCACGAAACTGGACTGCCACCGATGCATTTCGATTTGCGTCCCCGCGAATGGACCATTCGAAACCAAGATTCAATAACGTCGGATGCTCTACGACAAACCCTTCTGCGAACGTCCTATTTTCCAAGTCTGTAAATACTCCGCAGAAAACGCAGTAAAGGAGCGTTTGGATCATGTTATTTTCCCCGTATTCAATGTTTCTTAGGCGAGCGTCAGATTGAAATATCCCAACCCCAAGCGTAAGCTAGGGACAATTTCGAAGGTCCCTCACTTACGTATCGGGTTATGATTTCCCGTATTCGATGTTTCTTTGCGACAAAGCAAATAGAACAATTTCCCCAACGGTGCCAAGCTTCTCATGTAACTTGAACGATGAAACTGCTTGTACTGCAACGATTATGGGACAGACCGTTTTTGAGGCCGATCGATAATGTTACACTATTCGGGCGATTGCTGCCTGAACTGCTATTTTTTCCGGTCATGCTACTGATGAACGCGACTTCAAAACCTTTGACTTCCTTTTTCAGCATTGCTGCTTTGGTTGTTTGTTTTGCTGGAGTTTTGTCGTACTACCTGAATTATGGGACTGTGGCTGGCCAACTCTTTGTGATCGCTATGGCCTCGTTGGCTATGCGAATCCAATGCAGCTCTCACTGGAACTCGTTTGCATTTGCCATATGGCAACTGCCTTGGCAATGAATGTACTGCATAGTTCGCAAGCAGCGTTGGCGGGTGCTGTCTTTGGTCCCTGGATGAATGTTTCGGGTTCGATGCTAGCCTCATGGTGGCGTCGGCGTCCTACGTCTGCTTGACTTGTAGGTTGCGCTCGGTCGCCGCCTTCGTTTTTAACGCTGATGAACGGTTATTCCTTTGCAAGACTTGCTTTGACGAGCTTACTGTCACTTCGTGCAAAGATACTCTTTTCGGCGAATGCGGGATGCGACCAGCAAACACCTCCCCGCTGTGCAAGCTGAACGGTCGTTGGTTCAAGCAACTTGCAACGATCAAGAATGGTTAGCCCTGTAGGTGACAGTTTGGCAATCAAAAGTTCGCCGCGCTCGTTGAACATCCAAACTCGGTCTGCTTGCCGAACCATATGAATGGTGGCCCAGCGAGCTTTTGGAACTGCTTTCAAGTCTTCCCATACGCGTGCTCCCGTCATGGCATTCAAACACCGCATCTCACCGTAACTATCCGCCCCGTAAACATAGCCGTTCTCTAGAATATCGGTTCCAATCATGGTGTGCAGCGACCTGGTGTTTTGTTCGTCTTTGCCGACCTCTCGCCAAATCAACTCAGAGGTAAGCGACTTGGCAGGCACACGGATCATCATCGAGCCATCGTAGAACGAGGAAACGAACAGCATCTCGTTGTCGATGATCGGAGTTGAAATGCCGATCGGCATTCGAGATGAAGGGAACGGGTGCGTCCAATAGAGTTTCCCCGTTGAGGGATCGAGTCCCGAGAGGCTTTCGCCTGTCCAACACACGAGCACATCTTTATCCGCTTGCCTAATTACAATCGGTGACGAGTACCCTGCCTTGTCATTCAATGCACGCCAGACTTCTTTTCCCGTTTTCTTTTCAAAGGCTACCATGCAAGAGTTCTGGCTACCACCGACTTGCTGTATGACGAGCTCGCCGTAGACGAGTGGTGATGCTGCGATGCCCCAGATGGGCATATTGATACTGTATTCGGTTTCGAGATCATGTTGCCAAATAAGTTCGCCCGAACCCGCATCCAAGCAATGAAAGTTTCCCCGGGAACCGACGGCAAAGGCACGTCCCTGATCGATCGTGACGCTTGCTCGGGGCCCTGCCGCGTAACCGACATTTCCATACGGGGCTTTGTACTCCACTTGCCAAAGCAACGTACCCTTGGCCGAATCGAAACAAAGGATGCGTTCTGTCTCATTGCGATCGGTCACTTGGCGATCCATGACATAAACACGACCATTTGCAACGGTCGGTCCGCAATACCCAGGCCCGATATCTACGGACCAAGCCAAAGGGTACTGCCCATCAGGCAGGTCATCGCGAATTCCTTGTTCATTCCAACGACCATCGCGCTGCGACCCACGCCACTGTGGCCAATCATCGGCGTTCGAACCAACGCACGTCAACACCGACGCCAACAGTATTGCCGTCAAGCCCCAAAAGCATCGAATCAACATGAAGAAAGCCCAGTCCAAGGTAAATTGAAATAAATGCGAACCATTTCGGTCACCCGAAGGCGAGATCGAACAATCCTCAACATCCGCTACAGTGTCCGCAACCAAGTCACATAGTCAAGCGATTTTGGTTTTTTGCCTGCGGTGCGTATCATGTTGGTTACCTGAGCTCGGTGTAGTGTACCATGCACCGCCAATTGAATCACCGACTCAGACAAGCGGAATTCCAACGGACCACTTCCGAAATCGACTCGAACAATGTCGCCAAGCTTTGATTGTCCAGCTTGCTCAAGCCAAGCACGTTTTGAACTCGTCGTGGAACTCCATAGGCTGGCGAGTTCGTTGATGGTTGTTGTTTTGGAAGTCGATGGAAAGGGAGACCCAGGGTTCTTCCAATTGGCTTGCCAGAAACACTCCGCATCAAGCAAATGCAGGAGTGTTTTTCGAATCGCACCTACTCCCATCCCATGTTCTGTATCTAATTGTTCGTCGCTTAAGTCAGCCACCTGTTCGAACACGCTTTGCATTGCCCAGTCGCCGTACTCGCCGTACCGAATCAACGAATCCAAGTCGGGCGATGAATACGGCTTCGCAACTTCGCCAACCTCCAGGCCCCAGTGCCGACAACCTGCCGCAGCGGGCGATTTTAATAATACTGTTGGTACGGCGATGCAATAGAAGATGTAATCTAGCCCACCCGGGATGGTTAACCCCTGTTTTTTTAAGAAATACAAGGCTTGAGCGCGGTGGTGGATCGCATGGTTGAACACATGAATTGCAAGAGAACCCAAATTGTTTTCATGCGACTTGCCATCCAAACTTTTGTATTTGACGCTCGCACGAAATACGTTCGAGTCCCCTTCGAATAGCGATTTTCGATCCCGGGCGAGCAGCGCAAAGTTCGACTCCAATTCCGATAATGCAGTCGGCATCATGGGCAAGCCTGTGGTCGACTTACCTACCCACCTATCCAACCAAATTTGTTCGGCAGCAGCGATGTGCTGGAGAGTCGCTCGCAATGTCCCCATCCCGAGCGGCAAGCGCGCATCGAGCGCATCGTCCGTTAAGGCACGACACAACCCAAATAACTTGCCCATCGCCCATGCATGGTAGGACTCAAGGTCATGATACAAAGCTAGGTCCATATTGTTTCCAACGAAAGGAGGATGGGCCCGCAACGGTAACTAAATCATGCGGCCTCGCCGAACAATCGCAATCTAGGCAAATCCGCAAGCACTGCGGCTTGGAATGGCTCGCTTGGAATTGTAGCCAAAATCGAAGCGGCACATTCCATATCCGTTCGAACCTTTTTTGTTTGGCAATTCGTCCATCGATTGGCCCCCCAACCCGCTAGAAGCAATTGATCTCCTAAGCGTGAACTGCGAATAGCCAGCTCGATAGCCGCTTCTCGATTTGGCACTATCTGAATCGAGGATGGGTCGTCACACCCGTCAAGCAGTTGCCAAACCGACTTTTGACCTAATTGTGTTGAAAGGCGACTTTGCGTCAATATAACCCGCGAAGCGGACCTTTCGAGTACGCGACCGTAAGCAGCAAGTTGTTCGGCTGTGGCAGCTTCGGGAACCTCTGCAACGCAAGTAACTGGATTGCCGCTTCTGGCCAGTGTATGCAAGGCGACCGCCAATCGATCGGCCTGATCTGCGCTGTCTATGTATACCTCGCAACGAGCGGTGCTTGGTACACGTTGCAACCGGCCCGGGATTTTTTGGAGACGTTCAACTCCCTGTACGATTTCAAACAACTCCAATCCAAATGCATAACCAACGGCAACGGCTCCGAGCATATGTCGAGCGTTATGATCGCCGAGAATGAGGCTGGTCAGCGGCATCACGCAAGAACCAGCCGAAATCATCATCGATTGTTCACCTGGCAGACTACCAATCCGCTTACCGCGCACATCCGCAACGGCATCCAGACCATAACTGATCGCATGGGGCTGATGTCGTTCGATCCAGCGATTTAGCCTTGCATCGTCTGCGTTGTACACAACTAGACCATGTTGTTTGAGTTGGCCGATGATTCGGTGCATCGCATTTTCAATACCTCGAGCTTGCAAGGAATCAATGCGTTGCGATTTTCTGAGGCCTGTGAACAACACGACATCAAACTCAATGCCGCTTGCCGAATGCGATCGAAGCATGTCATCGGTCAATTCGATGATGGCCGCCGGCGATTCGTTTTGCTCGCTTGCAGCCAGCCATTGTGCGAGTTGATGTGCATCCGCGTCGGGATGAGCGCTCAGGCCTGTATTTTTGCTGTCGCTTGCACCTAGTGTGGTGTAATAGGCAACTCGATCGCCGACTCGCTTGAGCATCGATGCAACCATGAGCGAAGCGGTCGTTTTGCCGTGTGTGCCAACGACAGCAATCGTAAGCATCTTTTCACTTGGATTGCCCGCAATCGCTTGACAGATTTGTGCGTAGGCTTCACGCACATCGGGAACGATGCACTGCGGAACACTCGACGGCAGAAATTGCTCGGTGAGAATCCCCTTGGCTCCCAAGTTGATCGCATCAATCGTGTCCCGGGCAGAATCGGATTCGGTATCCAAGCCTGCGGCAAAAACCCAATCACAAGTTGCTTGGTCCGCATTTGCCAAACAGAGTTCGCAGCAAATATCGTCAGCCCCGACGATTTGTGCTGAAGGAAAAACTTGGCGAAGCGATACCGTTTGTAAACGAGAGTTGAAAGACATGCTCATGGCCTCCTTGCCATCCTGACGGTGTGTCTGCTCGATCTTGCGAGCGTTCCAATTGTAAACCGGATTCGAATCATCCTGATTCGAAACTCGACTGGCACATGCTTCACTGGGGAAAGTACGCGACCAGTCGAACTATCTAACAACGTGTCCCAAACCAGGGGGTCCCGTCAAGTCGAAAAGCAAGAAAATCGTGGGCGAACGCTAGCAAATTCGCTTCGTCGTGCGACGCTCCGCGTCGCGCGAATCACGACGGCGGAGCTTGGATCACGACGGCGGAGCGTCGCCACTTAGTTCACTATCCTAATCGACCCTATCGATTATTTTGGTGCGGCGTCCTTCAGTTCACCGCAATCGCTAATGACAATCTTGGCCTTAGTCTTTCCGGAGGAACTTCCATAGCTCTCGATTTTCTTGACAAGATCCATGCCTTCAAGAACGCGACCGAAAACAACGTGCTTGCCATCGAGCCAATCGGTCTTCACGGTGGTGATAAAGAACTGAGAACCGTTCGTGTTGGGGCCGGCGTTCGCCATACTCATCAGGCCTGGCGTATCGTGGCGGAATTTAAACGACTCGTCCGCAAATTTTTCGCCGTAGATGCTCTCACCGCCTGTTCCATTGCCATCGGTAAAATCTCCCCCTTGGAGCATAAAGCTTGGAATAACCCGATGAAAGATACTTCCTTTGAAATGCAAGGGCTTTCCTTTTTTTCCGGTTCCTTTTTCACCTGTGCATAGGGCACGGAAATTCTCGACCGTCTTAGGTACGTCCGCTCCAAAGAGCCCGATGACAATTCGACCGGCATCTTTGCCGTCGATGGTGATGTTGAAAAAAACCTTGTTCGTGACCTTGGCATCGCTTGAGGAATCCGCTCCAAATGCAGCTGAAACCATAGCCAGAAAACAAGGCAAGAAAAATAGACGCATCATTCTTCGATTCCATGACGGAGGGGAGAAAACTATTTGCAGCACACGCATTCATTCCGTCGGATGAAAATTGTGGACATGCGAAACACATTACCAATAAAAATTACCAAAGAAGCGCCAAACTGACAACCGCTAGGGTGACTAAGGACTTTTCTTCAGCGATTCAAAGAATGCGTCAGGTTTATCCCACTCCTTGGCTCGTTCGGC
>JAIPFP010000150.1 GCA_021736575.1 Pirellula sp.
CAAGTCGGATTCTCAGTGGCGTCTCCTCGGCAACCACAATCTGCCCCTTGAACTCGTCGGTGGACTTCATGGAGCGGAGTTTGAGTTACCGTTTCATCCAACGGATCCAGACATTTCTTCGTTTGAGCAACTTGATATTCTCGAGTCTCAATTGAACGACTCCAAAGACGATGCGTCCCCGACGAACCAAGGGGTCGGGAAACGGGAAAGTCCTTCCACCGCTCACTTATCGATTCTGAATGCAGTCGCGCGAGAGCGTCAACCTATTCTCATTCCACCCAACAGCATCGTGTTAAGCCGCGATCGCCCCGTCAATCCGACGGAAGACATCTTGATGTATGCTCCTTTACCCATTCCCAAAGAACAAGGGAGTTATTGGTTGCAAGTGGTTCAGTCACCGAGCGGCGGACTGGCCAGTCAACGCGGCTACTTGAGGTTCGTCGCACAAATGGCCGATCTGGCGAGCGACTACTTTCGATCTTACCGATTGCGCATCTTGGAACGTGACCGGCAATACCTGTCTCTCGCCGAACAAACCATGAACGATTTGTCCGCTTGCGTGAACCCCAAGCAAGGACTCGCCCGTCTGATGAACATTCTCCGCGAGCACGCATGCTCCGAACATATGTTCTTGCTACATCGAGAGACCCGATTCGGACGGTGGCGCGTGGCTGCCGCGGCTGGACTGGTCGAAATCGATCGAAGAGCAGATGGCATAGAACAAATCGAACGGGCTGCCTCTGGCCTTGACTCGATCCTACCCAACGGCGGATCGATTCCCCGAAAGGAATTCGCAGGATCTGACAGCGATCAGGATCCGAATTTGAAGAACCTTTTCAAAACCTTTGCTATCTCCCAAGCCGTTTGGATAAAACCGATACCACGCGATGTGGACCTATCAACGCACTCTTGGGAATTGGACGTCGCTCTCCTGGCAACTTGGTCCGGCCTTGATAAACCGCTCACGCATTGCCAAGAACAGTGCGGTTTGATTGCCAGGCTGGGATTGTCCACTCTGCAAATTCCATGGTGGAAATCCGCACTGGCCGCAAGCAAGAATGTTCGGCGAAATCGATTCGGTATCGCCGATCCGGGGACGTGGTCTCGGAAGGTTCAATGCATGGTCGGCATGTTATTATTGGCTCTCGTTCTTGCAATCCCTGTACCGATCCGTTTGCACGCCACGGCCGTGCTGATCCCTACGGCTCAACAACACATCTATGCACCTATAGATTCCATTGTCGAGGATATCATGGTCGATCACGGGCAATCCGTCACCCAAGGGCAGCCGCTCATCAGGCTTCGCTCATCGACTCTGGTTGCCGAATACGAACAAACCGTCGCTCAACAACTTCGCAACGCCCAACGGCTGACCGATATTGAAACGCGGCTTCTACGTGAAACGACGCTTACTTCGGCACAACGTGATGAACTGGAGGGGGAACGCGAGACGATCGCAAGTTTGCAAAGTCTCGAGCCAGCACTATTGGCCCGCTTGCAACGCCAACTGGACGCGATGTTGATCGTTGCACAGTTTGATGGAGTCGTTGCGACTTGGAATGTACAAGGAAACCTAAGGGACCGACCGTTGCGAACCGGACAATGGCTGTTGTCCCTGCATGAATCGGGCTCTCCATGGGTACTTGAGGCCGCACTGCCCGAACAAAACGCACATGAATTTCGACTTGCAATGCGGAGTCCGAACGAGCCCGCAATCGCGACGATGACAGGTACTCCGCAAAACAAAGTTCAAATTCGGTATAAGCCCGATTCGCTCCCTCGCATCGATCAAAAAACGGCAGAACCAATGTCACGCGACGACTCAAGTACATCCATGCTTCGGGTGAGATTCGATGTCGAGAGCACGACATTGCCGATGGAATCCGCTAACGCTGGTGCAACGGCTCGCATCACGATCCCTGTGGGGCACGGACCGCTCGCGTGGGCATTGGGCAAAGACTTCGTTCGAAAAGTGTGGACACAATTCCAGATGTGGATCTAAATATGACCAAAACGAACAACGACCTAGAAGCGACATTCTGGCTTAGGCCGAGCGGGCATCAGCTCCTTGGTTGTGCATTATGCGTTTTGTGCGCCGGTGGAAACATCCTTGCACAAGACAATTCGAAGAAGTCACAGCTACAAACTCCCACGGGAATTCCTGCCTCCACCCGCAGCATACCGAACCCCACCGGGAAAACGACGGGCGAGCGATCGAACCTGACGGGCGGTTGGCTAACCTTTGAAAAATGCCCGGTGTTCGCCCTTGAAAGTATCGAAATCCCATCGCAGGAAGCGGGCGTAATCGCCTCAATCGACGTCGATGAAAACGGCGCTGTCGAGCCGAACCAAGTCATCGGCAAACTGGAAGGGAAGGTCGCTGATCTTGAAAAAAGCATTGCAGGCTTGCAAGCGCAGGTTGCAGCCTCCGAGGCGAATGACGAAAGCGAAGTGCGACTTGCGGAAGCGTTCGTTGAAGAAGCTCAATTGCAAGTGGATCTATACGAAGAGATGATCGCCAAAGGAACGACTGGTTCGGCGGACCTTCGTCAAAAGCAGCTTGCCTTAGCGCAAGCCAAGGTTCGATTGACACAAAGCAAAGCTCTGAAGCAACAGAAAGAACTCAAGTCACGACTGGCGCAAGCGAGCGTCTTCCTAAGTCAACAAAAATCGGATCGACTCACCTTAAGGTCCCCTATTTCTGGAACAGTAAAAAGCATCGACCATCGGCCAGGTGAATGGGTGCAAGCGGGCGTGGCGATCATGAAGATCATTCGGCTCAACGAACTTCGCGTCGATTGTTTTGTTGATATTGACCAACTCGATCCAGCCAAACTCATCGAAGCACCGGTCAAAATTTACTCCAAGCGGGGAACGACCGAAACACTTTTTGCAGGAAAAATCGCCTCGTATGACCCTGACGTGAGTTCCGCTGGAAAGATTCGAGTGCATGCCATTGTTCAAAACCAAAAGTCAGGAAAGCATTGGCTGCTGTTGCCTGGAATGAGTGTTAGCATGCAATTGACTACTCCGCAATGAAACAGATCGACCATGAACGAGAGCAATGGAAGATGGATGCCATCGGCTGCCGGCTTCGCAGCGATATAGTGTGGACGTGTCATCGCGAAAACGGAGCGTTGGAACCATCCTGGATCGCCCATGACCCCCTCACTCGTCACATCTTTCGATGTGGTGAACAGGAGTATCAAATACTTCACTGGTTAAACGACAACGCAACAACTGCCGACATTGTCAAGAAATTCTACGACGCGTTTGCACCGCGCAGCATCGAGCCATTCGAACTCCAAAAGTTGATCGCACGTTGCATTCAGTCTGGAGTGCTTCGATCTGCGCCGGCATATTATGCGAAGCCAGCCACCTCGCAAGCGGAGTCATGCATGGAATTCTTTCCGGAGACGGGACTGACAACGGTCCCCTTGGTGAAGAAACCAACAGTCGATGTCGCCAACACGAACTGGGCACACAGCGTCATGCGGTGGTTAGTGTCGGTGGTCGGAAAGTTGACTCAATTCCAGGTTTCACTCGGTTCGCCTGATCGTTGGCTAGGAACTATCGCGCCTTGGTTCCATTGGATTTACTCGGGCTCAGCCGTTTGCTTTTGGTTCAGCTTCGTCAGTCTTGCGGTGGTGTTGGTGGGGCTTCGCTTTGACGAATTCATGATGGAGTTACCAAGTTTCCAGTCGCTTCGCTCGCCTTCGTTGCTTATCGGCTTCGGAGTCGTTTTTGCATTGACTCGAGTTGTCCACGAGATGGGGCATGCGATTGTTTGTAAACGCTCCGGTGCAGCCTGCAAAGACATGGGCTTGATTGTCTCGTTTGGCATGCTATGTCCTTTCGTAGATATTACCGACGCATGGCGCATCGGCAATCGCTTTGTGAGAATGGGGATTGCACTTGCGGGCATCTATACGGAAGCGATTGTGGCTGGCACGGCCGCGTTTGTATGGCTGGGAACACATCCAGGTGGACTGCACACGTGTGCGATGCAAACAATGCTCGTTTGTTCCGTGACCACGCTGCTATTCAATGCCAACCCGCTGATGAAATACGATGGCTATTTCGTTTTGTGCGACTTGCTTGGCACTCAGAACCTTCGTGAACGATCTTTTCAGTCCATCGATTCCATGATCGCACAAGACGGACGACGCGAGTCGTTTGGAATGTCTTGCTTCTTATCGATTTACTTTCTTGGGTCGACCTTGAATAGAATCATCATTGCTTGTGGCATGGTTGCGCTGGTAACCTTCGTTGCTAGCCAATGGCAGTTGACAGGCCTGGGCATAGGGTTGATTGTTCTATACGCATGTTGTTCCGCGATCATCGCTATGGGTGCTTGGACTGTTTCGGCACAAACCCGTCGACCGAGGGAGAACGTGGTTCGAGCGGCTTGGCTCGGTTGGACAACTGTGGCATTATTGATCGCTTGGATTGTGAACATGCCGTTGCCCAACCGCGTGCACGCTTTAGGCAAATTTCAATTTGGCGCTAGGCAGCCCGTTTATGCAACCATATCTGGGCGCCTAGAATCATCGATCGATTGCTCAACATCGGTCTTGGTTGAGCGTGATTCGGTTATCGTTCAGTTGAGCAACGAAGCCATGACCAGGAATGTCATGGACCTTGAGTCACGATTATCGAAATTAGAATTACAACTCAAAACATTGGATAGGCTTGCGTATTTTGACGATCGAGCGTCGGCATCCAAGCCAATGCTTCAATCGCAATTTGAATTCGTCTTCAGGCAGCTTAATCAGAAGAGAGAGGAGGTCTGTAGGCTTGGTATTTCCACTCCCGGCTCCGGCTTGTTTGAGCCCGCGATTGCGAAACCTGCCGAAACCCCCGAAAACCCAACCGAATTCGCACTTGGTTTTGCGCAGCGTGCAGAGGCATGGGCACCTGCTTTTTGGACCGAGGCAGGTTCGTTAGGCAGATGGGTTGAACGCGGTACGTTGATCGGCTGGTTCGTGCATGACGACGTTGCCAAAGTGGAATGCAGGTTAGTTGAAGAACAAACTGCAGGCATCCGGGTCGGCAGCGAGGTTCGAATCCGACTTGAACAGCGCCCGGACAAGTGTTGGATTGGTAATGTGGTCGAGATCGCGAAAATGAGTCAATCGAGCGAATCCGTTCCATCCGTCAAAACCACTGCAGAGTCGATTGACGCGATGGCTTACCAAGTGCGCATCGAGTTTGTCGATCACTTGAGTTCGTCCGAATACATTCATGGCAACGCAGAAGTAGTCTTATTGAGACCTAGCCAGTCGTTGCTGAAGATCGCAACGGACCAATGGTTGCGACATGCTAGAATGAGGTAGGTATTCCTCAGCCCCTCGGGGCAACGCATGCCGAGCCAAAATTCTGGGCTAAACAGCGATTGGAGCAAATGATTACAATTGCTTCTCAAAACTTGAGTTACGTATCAGCAATTCAGCAATTTGCAACCCTATGCCTCGAATCCAAGCGTTAACTACCTGAATGCCATCGCCGTTTTTAAGCTCCCTTTTTCGATACGTACCAGCCATTGATTCGTTGCGTACCTATTCGGCCGGACATTTCAAAAGGGATATGTTCGCAGGCTTGACCGTTGCCGCTGTCGCCGTGCCGCAAGCCATGGCATATGCAAGTATCTTTCATATGCCTGTTGAAATGGGACTCTACACGGCCATTATCATGACGGCGGTCGGGGCTTTGCTGGATTCGTCCAAGCAACTCATCAACGGCCCAACAAATGCCATTTCCATCGCTATGCTGAGCGCCCTTGCCATCGTTCCGGAAGCACAACGTGTTTCAGCAGCTATCATGATGGCGTTTCTCATCGGGCTCATTCAAACAGCGATCGCCCTGCTGCGATTCGGTGACCTATCTCGTTTCATATCGCACGCAGTCATCGTTGGTTTCACGCTCGGAGCCTCCGTGTTGTTATTGATGGATCAATTGAAGAATTGTTTTGGTCTCCAAGCTCAAGGGTCGGAACACGATCATTTTCTGGTTCGGTTTTGGAGCACAATGACCGGGGGTGGCGTAATCCATTGGCCGACCGCAGGAATCGCTTTTCTCACCATCTCCGCCGCGCTCTTGTTTCGATTCCTTAACACTCGGTACAAAGCCGGTTTGCCTGAACTGTTGCTCGCAATCGCCCTATCGGCTACGGTATTAGCCGTAATCGACCCCGATAAGAATTCTGGAGTCAAGCTCCAACTTGCAGTACCTCGTCAATTGCCCTCGTTTCAATTGCCCGAAATCGATTGGGGTTTGGCTCGCAACCTATCGAGCAGCGCCGCAGCGATCGCCTTTTTAGGATTGCTCGAAGCGATGGCGATGTCAAAATCGATTGCGACAAAAACAGGCCAAAAGTTGGACATGAATCAGCAGTGCCTGAGCGAAGGGCTGGCCAACATTGCGGGCAGTTTCTTTCGCTGTTTTCCTGGCTCAGGATCGTTGACACGTTCCTACATCAATCACACTTCCGGGGCTGCCACCCAATGGTCCGGTGTCATCAGTGCGCTCGGAGTAGCTGCCACCATTTTGGTGTTCGCCCCGTTCGCCCAGTACATACCAAAAGCTGCGTTGGCTGCTGTGCTGATTCTAACCGCCTCCCGCATGAACGATTTCAAAACACTCCGCTATTACTTCAACGCGACCAAATTCGATCGCTGGATTATGATTGCGACTGCACTTTCGGCCATCTTAGTTTCGATCGAATTTTGCATCTTGATCGGTGTCTTTCTGTCGTTTGCGTTCTATGTGCCTCGTGCCGCCAAGATCAAAATGAACGAACTAACCGTCACAAGCGATCGAGTCATCCGCGAGATCGTGTCGACCGATGTTCGCTGTTCATTTCTGCGAGTGCTCAACATCGAAGGTGAGATGTTCTTTGGCTGTGCACCAGAGCTTGAACGCCAATTGGACTCGATTGTCGAAGAGTCCTCGGACACTCTTAAGGTGGTCATCCTGCGTCTCAAACGAGCCAACAATCCGGATGCGGTTTGCATGGATGTTTTGGAACGATTCGTTTTGAAAATGCAGGAGAAAAAGATTGTCGTAATGCTGTCGGGAATACGCGCCGAAATGGCGCAAACATTTGCGAATGTCGGCATCGATCGAATCGTCGGGCCTGAAAATATCTTCCGCGAAGAATCCGAGATATGGGCGAGCACGGTAACGTCCATGAAGAAAGCCTATGCTCTTCTGGGTAGAAATCGTTGCGAACACTGTCCAAATCAATCGATCGCAAAAGAAGAGCGTGGCGATTGGTCCTACATGATTTAAAGTTGGGTTTTGCAAACCATGAACCGATCCAAAACAGGCGTCTCAACCAAGTCACTCACGTTATACCGTCGCAAGTTTGCGGGCCGAATTACGGTCGGCGTTGCTCTGTTGTATGTAGGAGTTTTAGGCATTTTGATGTTCCTCGAACGGTATCTTGTCTTTCCCGCACCGCCAGTGAGTTACGGCAACTGGAACTCAGCATCCTTTGGAGCCAAGGAGCATTTCATTGAGGGGCACGACAAAACGCGAATTCACGTATGGGCATTTGAGAATCCCGACGCAAAAACAACATTGATCTTCAGCCACGGAAACGGCGAATCGTTGGGCATGTTGGGTGATGAGCTTGTCGCGATCCGAGATCAATGGAATGTCAATGTGGTTGCATTCGACTACCGCGGTTATGGCAAGACGGGCGGAATTCCCAACGAACGCGATGTCCTTTCGGATGCAGTTTCCGTGGGGAAGTGGGTCCAGGATGGGAACGCATTTCGTGGCCAAAAACTCATCGCGATGGGGCGTTCTCTCGGAGGGGCACCTGCCGTTGAAATCGCAACTGAGTTTCACGCAGATGGACTCATCCTTGATCGGACATTCTCCTCGATCGTCGACGTAGCAGCCAGTCGATACTTCTTTCTCCCTGTCCGCTGGGTAATGCAGACTCAGTTCAGATCGATTGACAAAATCCAATCGTACACAGGTGAACTCCTGCAGTTGCATGGGGATGTGGACGAAGTTGTTCCGTATCGTTTCGGCAAGAAGCTATTCGATGCTTGCCCGACACAAACCAAAAAATTGCTTACCGTCCAAAGTCTCTATCACAATAGCCCATGGCCACCTGAGTTTTGGGACGCTGGCAAAAAATTTATCAAGGCGATTGAAGACAAATGAATCGATCGCGGTCAAATGCTTCGCCAAGACTGGAACCGATCGATTTCGAATGGGATGACGGGACCGAGATGCCGTCTGAAACAGAAAGGATCTTACTCGATGCCGATTCGGTTTTACAAGCGTATTGGGATCAATGGAACCAACGCCCGATTGAACAGTACGTGGCATGCGATTTTCGCGACGTCTGGCGTGCGTTGTCGAAATTAACTTCGAGCCAAATGGCGATTGGCAATACTTTTTGTGAATGGGGTTGCGGATTTGGAATTGTCACTGGGTTAGCGTCGCAACTCGGCTGGGAAGCGGTAGGTATCGAAGCCGAGGCGTTTCTCGTCGATAGGGCCAAGCAATTCCTTACGAGAAACCATCTGGCTGGCGAAATTCTGCACGGTAATTTTTTGCCAAGAGGAAGCGAACGATTAGCTCGTTCAGAATCCAACCACGCCTCGTTGTTTCATCAAGTGGAAAGTGCGTATGAACAGCATGATCTGGAGTTGAGCGACTATGCGTTGGTGTTCGCGTATCCTTGGCCGGGCGAGCATCTTTTTCAGCAAGAAGTTTTTAGAAATTACGCAGGCGACGGAGCGCTGCTGCTGATGTTTTTAGGTCCATATGAAATCGAACTCTACCGGAAAGTGGGCTGAGTTGTCCGCCCCATCGATCCTTACGCCAGAATCCCTTGCACGACGTTGCCGCTAACGTCGGTCAGGCGTCTGCGGATACCGTTGTGATAATAAGTGAGGCGTTCGTGGTCGACGCCAAGCAAATGCAGAACCGTCGCATGAAAATCGTGCCAATGCACAGGGTTTTCGACCGCCCTCATGCCAATCTCGTCGGTTTCTCCAAACGCGAAACCATGCTTGAGCCCAGCCCCAGCCATCCAAACCGAAAAACCAAATTGATTGTGGTCGCGGCCTTTGCCTACCACGTCAGACGCCGACTGCGCAAACGGAGTTCGGCCAAATTCGCTTGTAAACAAAACCAGCGTATCATCAAGCATGCCGCGTTGCCGAAGATCTTGAAGTAATCCGGCGATTGGTCGATCGATTCGTTTTGCTTCTTGACTGTGGTTCTGAACCATATCTTCGTGGCCATCCCAATTGATGCGCGGCGAACCAAAGGCCCCGCCCGAAAACAACTGAATGAACCGAACCCCCGACTCCAACATCCGACGGGACAATAGACACGCCCGACCGAAATCGGCCGTCGCTGCTTCATCGATACCGTACAACTTATGCGTTTCGGCCGATTCTTGCGCGAGGTTGGTTACCTCGGGGACGACGCGTTGCATACGAGCTGCCAGTTCATAACTGCGCATTCGGGCAGCCAAATCATCATCGCCTCGTGATTGACGGTGACGTTCATTGAGCGTCGCCAGCAACTGCCTCGTGTCCGATTCGCGTGCCAAGGTCGGGGCCGGCGTTGGGAACAAGTCGTCGATCGGTGTGCCTTGGCTACGAATGATCACCCCTTGATGTTGTGCTGGCAAGAATCCATTGGTCCAATTGATCGAACCTCCTGCCGGAACGCCACGCGGATCTGGAATGACGACAAACGCTGGCAAGTCTTGCGACTCGCTGCCCAATCCATACGACGCCCATGAGCCGAAAACTGGAAATCCATTTAACCGAAAGCCGGTGTTCTCCTGAAACGTTGCCGGTGTGTGATTGGATGTTTCCGCGTACATCGATCGAATCACGGTAAGCTCATCTGCTACCGTCGCCAAATTTGGGAATAGGTCGGATATCCAAAGCCCGCTCGCACCTCGTTGTCTAAATTCCCAATCGTTTTTACGCAAAAGACCAACTTGACCAAAGAAAACATCCGGTCGATCGCCGCTCAACGATTTGCCGTGGTACTTTTCGAGTTCGGGTTTGTAGTCGAACGAATCGATTTGGCTCACGCCACCGCATGCCACAATATGAATGACTCGTTTTGCCTTGGCGGCATGATGAAGTGACTGCTGCGCCCCATCCGTTGGTCGAGGTTCGGCTCTAACGATTCCGTCGTTCATGAGCAATGACAACAATGCGGTACTGCCAATCCCTCGACTTGCCCATTCGAATACTTCTCTGCGGTTCAACATCATTCTTTAGTCCACATATAGAAGTTCATTGCTATTGAGGAGAACGCGACATACTGCTGCGAGTCCATGTTTGTCTGCAAATTCAACGCACGCGTTTAGTTCCGTTGCGTCAGGTTTTCGGAAGTATGCTTGCTCAAACAAGCAAACGACCTGCGACGGCAGAGTCTCACCAGCGGACAACTTCGCTCGCTTCGCCCACGCCTCCGAGAGCCGAATGACGAGCGCGTTGTTCATCAACGAAAGAGACTGCAAAGGCGTTGTCGTTGATGCTCGAAGGGGTGATTTGGTTGACGGATCAGGACAATCGAAAACGTCCAAGAGATTGCTTCGCGCAGATCGAACCACAGTGCGGTAAAGCGTTCGACGTTGAAAGCTCTCACCGATCGGCTGACGCATGGAATAGAAATGCGAATTGTTGATCGACAAAGCAAAATCGTAGTAACCAGGTCCATCTAACGAAGGTTCGAGTTGGCCGGCAAGGTCTAGCATCGTGTCTCGCAACGATTCCGCATCCAACCTAGATGGCGACTTGCGCCATAACAGTCTGTTCCCCGCGTCCTTTTCCATGTTTAACGGAACGATTTGTGAGGATTGTTGGTATGTCTTTGACGACAGGATGCGTCGATGCAAGTGCTTGAGGCTCCAGCCATTCTCAATCAAATCGTTTGCAAGCCAATCCAGCAACTCGGGGTGCGATGGACGCCCTCCGTTAAACCCAAAATCGTTGGGCGTCTCGACGATGCCTACGCCAAAATGGTACTGCCAAACGCGGTTGACGATCACTCTCGCGAACAGAGGATTGCGTCGTTCGGCAATCCATTCCGCCAGTTTTAATCGTCGTTGTCCATCGCTCGCCGTGTCGTCCAAAAGGAAGTCAGCGGAGACGCCCTTCACTGAGGAAACTCCACCTGGCAGGACGGCGTCCAGCGGCGAACCCGGGTTCCCTCTTGCCAATAGAAAAGTCTTGCTGGGCTCTTTCGACGCGATCGCATAGACGCGAGAGTCCGAAACGCGTTGGAGCTGCTCACGGATTTGATTCAACTCGAAACGGTAATCCGCCAACAACTCCTTGGCAGGTAGATCGAGGGCGGCCATGAGCTCGCTGTTGCTTACGAAGGTCGTTTGTATGTTTGCGGATGCACGCACCTCCGCGTCGGAAAGGGCACGGTCGTACAATTGCGCACGCTCCAGTGCACCGGTTAGCATTCGGCCGTCGCCAGCAGGTGAATGCCGCAAGCCGAACAAAATATGCGCCGTATTCGCCGGGAATTCGATAAGATTCGATTTGCGAATTGGAACGCCGTAAGGCAGACCGTTTCGATACGCGCGAATGGTTCCATCTGGTTCGTACACGATTGCAAAATGAACGAGTTCGCTTGTCGTCGATTCGATCTCTTCGGCTTGAAAGGGGTGAGTACGCGTAAAGCCATCGCTACCAGCCATCCATTGATTGGAACTCACTTCGCCGTACACGATGGCATCAAAGACACTTCCCGTGCGCGATTCAACGCTGATTGCGGCCCCGCCGCGTTGCGTTGCGTTGGCTAGTTGAACCCAGACTTCGAGCGTCTTTTCCTTAAGTGTTCGATTAAGATTTTTGGACGATGCATATCCGCCGTCTTTCAAAATCAGACGACCATCTTGTAAAACGGCATTCGAACGCAGTTCGATATCCAATCCTCCGATCGCATCGCGAAGATCGTCAAACTCCCAACGCGAAATCGGAACAGGGGCTTCCTCTGTGATTTTCGCAACGGCTCGCTCGGCGAGAATGCGATCTTTCACCGGTTGTTCGAGCTCGGCGATACTTCTTTTCAGTTCAATCTGTCTCGCCTCCAATCGCTCGGTAATGGGACGCGCACTATTCACCAGCAACTCAGTCTTGAGCTTGGGCTCACCGTGGTGTGCACCCGCTAAGGCAGCGCACATTTGGTAGTAATCGCGTTGAGGGATCGGATCGAATTTATGATCATGACAACGGCTACAGTTGACGGTCAGTCCTAAAAAAGTCTGGCTAACGAGACTGACCACATCCTCGAGTTCGTCTTGTCGGACCACTTCTCGCATCGCCTTGCTTTGTTGTGTCTGCCCAACTTGATCGTAGGATCCGGCGACCAGCATGCCAGTTGCTATTATTCCATCCGCCGAATCAGGTAAGAGTGCATCGCCCGCTAACTGCATTCGGCAAAACTCATCGTAAGGCATATCTTGGTTGAATGCCTTGACAACCCAATCTCGGTATCGCCATGAATTAGTGCGGAGTTGGTCTCGTTCGAAGCCATGGCTTTCGCCGAATCGAATGGTATCAAGCCAATGTCTAGCCCAACGTTGGCCATACTCAGGGCTGTCGAGCAAGCGATCGATCCAGTGCTCGAGGGCCTTTGGGTTTTTTGACTCGATGAGTCCCTGAACATCTGCCTGAGCCGGAGGCAGGCCTGTCAAGTCGAATGCAATTCTGCGAGCGAGGGTTCGGCGGTCTGCTGCTGGCGAAGGTGTCATGCCACTTGCATTTAGCCTAGCCAGAACGAAGCCGTCTATCGGATTTGGATCGAGTTCGGTAATGCTAGGTGGTGAGATTGAGTGAATAGGCTGCAACGACCACCAGTCATAGCCGGCCCTTGTCTCGCTGGTAAATTCTGCAGCATCCAACTTTCCCCCGAGCCATTGGGCGTTATTCGAGATCCAACTTCGTATCGTTTCGCGTTCACTTTCTTTGAGGGGTTGCTTGGGGGGCATTTCGTCCGAAGCGATGCGTTTCCACATCAAGCTCTCGCTTTCTTTTCCCGGCACCAGGACAACGCCGCTATCGCCGCCTAACATCATCGACTCGCGTGTCGACAAGTCGAGTCCACCCTTTTTTTCGAGTGCATTATGGCATTCGATGCAGCGCACACTGAGGATGAATTGGATGCTATCAGGCTTAGGTTCCTGGGATTCACCCATTGCGTTGATTGAGCTCAAGCTCGAAATCAGCCCAACTAAAATTAGCGACAAAAAGAAGCAGAAACCTAAGTTTGACCTGCGAAACTGCAATGCGGTGGAGTGTCGACTCATAATCGGCTACATCGTCGTTTTCAGGTTAGGAAGTTACTGCGAATTGGAAGTAGGATAGGCTGCCAGCCTGTCCTGGAATAGACAGGCTGGCAGCCTGTCCTACGGAATTTTTTTGCGAAGCCCCTTATTCTAACTTTAGTTCATCGTATTTGCCAGGATACGGTCGATCCCGAACCCATCTCTAGCAAAGGTCAAACTCAGGTTTTCGGGTTAAGTGACCTCGAAGAGATTGAGACATTTTAGGACTCTGGCAACGCGAACTAGGCTTTTCAATGATAAGATCGGTGGGGCTCAAAATGGTTTCCCCACTATTCCCGATTTACCAGATATCAAACGGCTGCTCCTCATGCCAATTCAATGGTTTCCAGGCCACATGCACAAGGCTCAGCTGGAAATACGCACTGCAATGCCCAAAACGGACGTTGTCATCGAGGTACTGGACGCCCGAATTCCCTTTTCAAGCCAAAACCCACTGTTGGCGGAGATAAGAGGCAACAAGCCATGTCTCAAAGTCCTTGCGAAAAGTGATCTTGCAGACGAGGCAATGACTTTGGCTTGGCAGGAATATCTGGAACGGTCACCGGGAGTTCGCGCCAGGATCATTACCTCGCAAGACATTTCCACCATTCGATCGTTGAAATACGCTGCTGCGCGATTGGTGCCTCATCGCGAAGGAAGGACGGTCAACGCAATGATCTTTGGCATTCCAAACGTCGGCAAATCGACACTGATCAATATCTTGGCAGGTCGGAAGATCGCCAAAACCGGCAACACACCTGCCGTCACCAAACAACAGCAAAAGATCGATATTGGAGATGGCGTCACGCTTTGTGATACACCCGGGATGCTGTGGCATAACGTTGAGAACGTCAACAGTGGATACAGGCTAGCATTGATCGGTTCCATCCAAGAGACGGCGATGGACTATGCCGATGTCGCGTTCTTTGGTGCTCGCTACATGACGTCGCAATATCCCGATCGACTGAGGGAGCGTTACGAATTCGAATCGTTACCCGCCACCGAAATGGAGTTGATCGAAGCGATCGGGCGAAAGCGAGGATGTATCGGGAAAAATCAGGTCATCGACATCGATCGAGCATCGCGGATTCTTGTTATGGATCTCCGAACGGGAGTGCTTGGCCGACTGACATTGGAAACACCATTGATGATGGAGCATGAGATCAAGAGCACCGCGATTGCAATCCAGGAGAAGGCGGAGCGCTCGAAAGAGAAAGCTGAAAAACAGCTAAAGCGATTTCGAGACAAACAGCGAGCCGAAAAGAAGTCACGGGAGATGCGACAACGCTGAGAGGGCAACGGGAGTTTTGTTGGGTTCACCTGCGATTTCGGAAACGTATCTTGGAACAGCATAGCCTGGCAAGCGTTTCGCAAGCTCCTCCACCAAGGACAGGCCAAAGATTGGATCGGATTCGAAATGGGAAGCACCGTCAACGCGATCCAATTGATGCAGGTAGTATGGCATCACCCCAATATCCACCAGTTGTTCGCAAAGTTCTTGTAATGTTTTCATGTCATCGTTTACGTCGCGAAGCAGCACAGACTGATTCAGAATCGTAGTGCCTGTCGCCTTGAGTCGATTGATCGCTTCGACGACAGACGAATCGATTTCTTGCGCATGATTGATGTGCAAGACAACCCACTTTGCAAGTCGAGAGCGCTCCAGCCAAGCGCAGAGATGCGTATCGACGCGTTGTGGAATCACCACAGGTACGCGAGTATGGATACGGAGGCGAGTTAAGTGCGGAATGTCACCCAGCAATTCGACCAATTGCGACAGTTGCGGGTCCGCTACGGTGAGTGGGTCGCCACCGGATAATATGACTTCGTGAATCGAGGAATCGCTGCGAATGTACTCCAGTGCGGG
>JAIPFP010000151.1 GCA_021736575.1 Pirellula sp.
GGAAATCGGTCGATAGCAGAAGGAATTCACAATGCTTTCGCGAAGACAAAGGTAAAGAAGTGATGCACCAAAACATTGGCAAAGCCAATGCTGCACCATCGATTACTGAACTGCCGCGCTAGCGGCTTACTTGAACAATCCGATGGACCGAAGCGGTGGATCGACCGTTTCTTCATTAAAACTTTACTTGCCACCGCTACGGTCATCGGTGGCGTTGCACTTTCAGTGTTTGAGGAAATCTGACAATATGTCTAATAGCGAAGAGTCTCCCTATGTTCCGCCCAATATGAAAGAGGATGCCGCGAAGCCGCGCATCTCTCCAGGTTTATTTTTTATTGCGTGTACCCTGCTCACGTGTATTATCAGCTACAGCCTGACATTCGTTTTTCCCGGGGAAGACAGGTCGCTTTCTTACCTTCCTCGTTTCTTGCCTTCGATCGCGATCGCGGGCGTCAGTCTAAAGCTACTCGGGTTGTGGCCAACAACCACCATTAAAAAAACATGATTTGTTTGCTCTTACGATTCGTGTTCCTTGCTTGGCCGTTCGAAGACCTGAAAACTTTGGTCAGGAAGCAAACGACTAACCACAGAGGCACAGAGGCACAGAGGGAGCAAGATCAAAAATATCTCGCTGGTTTGAAGGTCAGTTACCACTGGCGTAAAGCCAGTGGCATGAATCGAATGCCCCTGGGTTTATCCCAGGGGATTGTTACCCTCACGCTAGGGCAAAGTTCAGGTACCACTGGCATAAAGCCAGTTGCGTGCGTTACTGCGTTTTCGGCGGAGCACTGTATTTGCTATCGAGGATCGTTTACCATATTGCCTTGATGAATTGCTAAGTCACCTGTTGCACAATTGAAAGGGCTCTCTCCCATGAACGTACCGATGGACATCTCGCGACGCGATTTCGTTGAACGAGCGATTGTTGCTGCCACCACCGCGCTTGCCGCAGGAGCTAGCTCAAACTACCTGATTGCCGCTGAGCCTGAACCTGCCAGAAGGATCGTTGGCCCAAATGACAAATTGCGTGTCGCCACCATCGGCGTGAATGGTCAGGGCGGTTCGCATCTATCAGAATGGCTCAAACTGCCAGACGTAGATGTCGTTGCGATCTGCGATTGCGATCCGGCCGCCTATCAAAAAGTGATCGGCAAATTCAAGAACGCGACGATTCAGCCCAAGTATGTGCAGGACGTTCGCAAATTGTTAGAGGACAAAACCATCGATGCTGTATCGATCGCGACGCCGAACCATTGGCACGCATTGATGTCGGTTTGGGCCATGCAGGCAGGCAAGGATGTCTATATCGAGAAACCGTGTAGTCATAATGTGCGAGAAGGACGAGTGATGACACAATGGGCTCGCAAACTGGGCCGTATTTGCCAAATGGGAGTGCAGAGTCGCAGTATGACCGGGATGCGTTCGACGCTGGATTTCGTTCACAGTGGACGAATCGGGAAAGTAAGTGTGGCTAAAGCCATTTGTTTCCGACGTCGAGGCAGCATTGGCCTCGTCGACACGCCGGCTCCAATCCCCACGGGGATGGACTTTGACTTGTGGTGTGGTCCAGCGCCGAAGGTAGTGCCTGTTCGCGCGAAATTGCACTACGATTGGCACTGGGTAGGCGCAACAGGAAACGGCGATCTCGGAAATCAAAACCCACACGAATTAGACAAAGCTCGCTGGGGACTTGGAAAACAGGAACTTCCAAAACGTGTTCTGAGCATTGGTGGGCGACTGGGCTACTTCGATAACGGTGATGTTGCTAATAGCCAAGTCACCTTTTATCAATGGGACGACGCGTTGCTTATCTCCGATGTCCGAGGCTTGGACATCAAGTCGAAGGTCACATTCGGTCTAAAGGGAGTTAAGCCATTCGATGGCGCCTCCAATCTTTGGTACGGTACCGAGGGATATGTCGTCGCCCCAAATTACACTTCGGGTGTCGCATTTGACAAAGATGGAAATGAAATCGAAAAGTGGAGTGGTGGCGAATACAAAGCGCACTTCGCGAATTTCGTTAAGGCGATCCGAAGCCGCAATCACAAGGACTTGCACCTGGACATTGAAGATGGACACCTTTCTAGCGCTCTAGCCCATTTGGGCAACGTATCTTGGCGACTAGGGACGGAAACCTCGCCAAGTGATCGACCCGCCAAGTGGTCCGAAAACAAGTACATTGCAGAAACGCTATCGAGTTTTGACGAATACACCAAGGAGAACAAGGTTGATTTCAAAGCAACAAAACTCTCCTTGGGAATGGAGCTGACGATCGACCCAAAAACGGAACTCTCGACAAGTGAAGCCGCAAACAAGCTTTTCACACGCGAATATCGTGACGGCTTCGTTTTACCAGAAGTTGGTTAGTTCAGAGCGTGATCGCCCATCGACAGGCAAGACTACTATGAGCACTGCGGAACAGTTCGATTTCTATTCGGTGAATGCTTATTTGGCTGCCGAAGAGCTGGCGACGACTCGCAGCGAGTTTGCCAATGGACTGATCCGCAGCATGGCCGGAGCGACGAATCGTCACAATTCGGTAGCGGTCAATGTGCAAGGAATGCTGTGGAGCCAGTTGAAAGGCCATTCCTGTCGTCCGTTCAATTCCGACACCAAGATCCGAGTTCGACGCGGCGAGTCAACTTGGTTTTACTACCCAGACGCATCGATCGTTTGTGAGAGCAATCGAGCTACAGAAACGTTTCAAGACCGACCGGTCGTCGTGATTGAAGTGTTATCGCAGTCGACGCGCGCGATCGATTTGGACGAGAAGCTGACGGCGTATCTATCGATTGAATCGCTTCAAGTGTACGTCCTGCTTGAACAAGACAAGCCCTATGCGATTGCGATGCGCCGCACCCCTGCCGGATTTCTTAGGGAAGTCTATGAAGGGCTCGCGGCGGTGGTCGCTATGCCATCGGTAGGTTGCACGCTTTCGCTGGACGAGGTCTACTCGGGTGTCGAGTTCACCCCAACCACCGTGCAAGAACCCACCGCGACGTAGATAGAGTCAGAAAGAGAGCCGATTTAGAATCAAACATCGCGTTACGTATCCGGGGCCGCGCACGGAACCTAAATTAAACTATGGAATAAGCCTCGTTTGACGTATGTAACCCCAACCCATCGACAGGCAAGGCTACCATGAGCACCGCAGAAAAGCTTGATTTCACTTCGGTGAACGCGTATTTGGCTGCCGAAGAGCTCGCTACGACTCGCAGTGAGTTTGTCAATGGACTGATCCGCAGCATGGCCGGAGCGACGAATCGTCACAATACGGTCGCGGTCAATGTGCTCGTTTCATTCGGTCGTCAACTTGCCGGCCATTCTTGTCGTCCGTTCAATTCCGACACCAAGATCCGAGTTCGACGCGGCGAGTCAACTTGGTTTTATTACCCAGACGCATCGATCGTTTGTGAGAGCAATCGAGCTACAGAAACGTTTCAAGACCGACCGGTCGTCGTGATTGAAGTGTTATCGCAGTCGACGCGCTCGATCGATTTGGACGAGAAGCTGACGGCGTATCTGTCGATTGAATCGCTTCAAGTGTACGTCCTGCTTGAACAAGACAAGCCCAATGCGATTGCGATGCGCCGCACCCCTGCTGGATTTCTTAGGGAAGTCTATGAAGGGCTCGCGGCGGTGGTCGCTCTGCCAACGGTAGGTTGCACGCTTTCGCTGGACGAGGTCTACTCGGGTGTTGAGTTCACACCAACCACCGTTCAGGAGCCCACCGCGACGTATTAGGATCTCTCGGCTCTCTTTATTGAGTCAACGCATAAACAGCAAAAGTTCCAAGCCAATGTTCGCCTTCGTAATGACCGCTGAAAACGTATCCCAACCCCACCCGTGCATGCTCTGCGGCTGACTCGAAGAGCAATGCGGATCTGCCGTCTCCTGCAGGAAGCCCGCGAGCAATACCCAGCATGCACCATGCTCGCGAAAGGTCTAGGCCGGCCAGATGTACCAATTTCCCATCGGTTACGTCGCTGACTTCAACAGGCTCCAGCAACTTCGATTTCGTTTGATTCTTGAGCTCCGGTAGGAACTGGTTGAACCATTTTGCAAACTCTTCTGGTCTCAGGACCCGTCGCATCAAATCCGCTTCGTTTAAACTCTGCGAGAAGAAGTCCTCGCCCGATGGTTCAAAGCGCGCGTTGTAGTTGCTATCCTTCAAATAATAGTCGCGTGAACGTGACACAATCAACGCCTCGAAGTCTTTGTCATCGACTGTGCGAGAGTAATCGAGGATCTGCCCCAGCGCGAACGCGGTATCTGGATGGACGCCCGTTCGAACGGGTTGCCTCAAGCGTGGTAAGTAGCTCTTGGTCAATTCAACGATTTTGCTTTCAAGGGGTTTTAAAGACTCTCGCCATTGTTTTCCGGTTGGGTCATCCCACGAATGTAGCTCATCAACCAATCGGAGCAACCAAGCCCAACCGTACATGCGTTCGAACGATTTGTTCTCCTTTTCATCGAAGTACACCGTTTCTGCGATGATATTTTCCGTTGTGAGATTTTCGGCGAGTTTGAGTCGCGATTCTGCATTCAAAGGATGTTGCGGGTTGGTCTTCAGCAGGCGGACCAACATCCAGTGACCGTGCACGCTACTGTGCCAATCGAAGCAACCATAAAACGCCGGATGCATTTTTTTCGGGCTAAGAATCGACTCTGGACCCGTGATGACATTGCCAGGCTTGTTGGGAAACTCGCGTTGCAGGCTGGCGATCGCAAGTTTCGCCAGCCCGGCGGCTTGAACGTCCGCAAGACGTTCGCCGAGCCTAGGAATCGCACTAGAGGACTCCTGGGCAACCGATCGGTTACGTGCTGTCAAAGTTGCCAGAAAGATAAAAAAGGCCAATATTGAAAAAATCCGGCCAGCTTGAATGGTGAGCACTGATGGACTCCGACTCGTGCGAGAATGAAGTTTTGGGATTGGGTGCCTGCTACCACACCCTATTTCAAAATTGGTTTTTCAGAATTGTTCGAGCAAGAAAAGAGGATTTTTCCAAAAACTTGATTATGTTGGACTGAGTTTTTGGGTCGCAGTGACTATTCATACCGAAACAACACCTGTGGGAACGATATTGGATTGTCGAACGAGTCGCTCCGATTCCGAAAGCAAAACTGACATCGTTATGACACAACATTGAGATCGAATCGACGTCATTTTTCCGTTCGACAAACGACCGTTCAGACCACCTTTCACGATTTTGCCATTGGAATTGTATCATAACGTCAATCTACATTCCCTTGGCCCGGCTTTTGCATCTTATGTTCAGACCATGCGAAAGCCCTCATCTCCCTCATCGCAAACAACGTGATCTCAGTCCAAACCAAAGCAAAATCCGGGTCCTGGACATATCCTGAACGCGTTCGCTCGATCAGAATAAGAGTGCTAGCGAAGGTTCTCTCCAAACAATTCACCTAGGCAACACAGAGGAAGTCATGCAGATTCTTAAGGTAAACAAGCTCCGAGGTCCGAACATCTGGGCAAATTCCCCGGTGCTCGAGGCCTGGGTAGACCTGGAAGAACTCAAGGATACTTCTTCGGAAATGATTCCGGGGTTCAACGAACGACTGATGGCATGGTTGCCGTCCTTGGTCGAACACAGGTGCAGCGTCGGCGAACGGGGGGGGTTCTTCGTTCGTCTGAGGCGGGGTACCTACATGGCTCATATCCTAGAGCATGTAGCCCTTGAGCTTCAGTCGCTAGCCGGAACTCCTGTTGGATTCGGTCGAGCTCGCGAAACCAATGTTGACGGAATTTACAAAGTTGCTGTCGCGTTCAGGGAAGAAAAGCTCGGCTTGGCGTGCATCGACAAAGCCTTTGAGTTGATTCTTGCCGCCGTTCACGACAGTTCATTCGATGTGGAGGGGGAAGTTTCCAAGCTTCGCGATTTCGCGCATGACGTCTGCCTTGGACCTAGTACTAAGGCCATTGTCGACGCCGCCAAGGCTCGCGGAATTCCTTGGCGACGGCTCAATGAAAGCAGCCTTGTTCAACTCGGTTATGGGCATAACCAGCGACGCATTTGCACAGCCGAAGCGGACAGTACGAGCGCTATCGCCGAATCGATTGCCCAAGACAAAGATCTAACACGAATGTTGCTGAAAACCATCGGTGTTCCAACTCCCGAAGGCCGGCCCGTGGAAAGTGCCGAGGACGCGTGGGAAGCCGCCCAAGACATTGGCTTGCCTGTTGTGGTTAAGCCTCAATACGGCAATCATGGCCGAGGAGTTGCAACCAATCTTCAGGACCGACAGCAGGTTGAAGCGGCTTATGTTGCTGCCCGCGAAGAAGGTAGTTCCATTATCTGCGAGCGACACGCTCCTGGCGATGATTATCGCGTTCTTGTCATTGGCGGCAAAATGGTGGCTGCCGCTCGCCGCGAACCGGCTCATGTTTTCGGAGATGGACAATCGACCGTTCAGCAATTGATCGATGTCGTCAACAAAGACCCGCGTCGAAGCGACGGCCACAGCACTTCATTGAGTTTTATCAAGGTCGATGCTGTTGCTCTTGGTGTATTGCTTGAGCAAGGATTGACACCCGACACCGTTGCTCCTTTAGGCAAGAAAGTCTTGATTCGACGCAATGCAAACTTGAGCACTGGCGGAACAGCTGCGGATGTGACCGATCTTGTGCACCCGGACGTTGCTCGGCAATGTGTCGAAGCGGCCCGAGTCATCGGGTTGGATATTGCGGGAGTGGACGTTGTCGCGCAAGACATCACTCAACCCCTTCAAGGCCAACGTGGAGTCATCGTTGAGGTCAATGCAGGGCCAGGCTTGCGAATGCACATTGAGCCCTCGTCGGGTTTGCCTCGCCCTGTAGGCCAAGCGATCATCGACATGATGTATCCTGAGAACAACAACGGACGCGTTCCGATTGTTAGCGTGACGGGTGTTAATGGCAAAACCACGACAACTCGCCTGATTGCACACCTGGTTGCATGCAGCGGGAAAAAAGTCGGAATGACCTGCACGGACGGCATCTACATCGCCGGTCGAAGAATCGATTCCGGTGATTGCAGTGGACCACAAAGTGCCCGGGCAGTCTTGATGAATCCTTCGGTCGAAGCCGCCGTTTTGGAAACCGCTCGCGGCGGCATCCTTCGCGAAGGTCTCGGATTCGATATGTGTGACGTCGGTGTTGTAACGAACATTGGCGAAGGGGACCATCTGGGCTTGGCCGATATCGAAACCATTGAACAACTTGCAAAGGTAAAACGTTGCATCATCGAAGCAGTTCACAAAAACGGCTTCGGCGTTCTCAAGGCCAATGATCCGCTGACCGCGGAAATGGCCGAAAAATGCAAGGGGGCTGTGGTATTCTTTGCCTTGGATGGCGATGACCCCGTTCTGATGGCTCACCGTGTTAAGGGTGGCAGGGGCGCTTTTGTTCGAGACAACGCGGTCATTTTGGCTGAAGGAAATACGGACTTCGTTCTTCTTTCGCTGGATCGAGTTCCGTTGACCCACAATGGTCGAATCGGCTTCCAAGTGGAAAACGTCCTGGCCGCCGCATCTGCTTGCTGGGCTCTTGGTATGCCATGCGAACAGATTCGGCTTGGGCTCGAGTCGTTCTCATCGCATATGGACAAAGTTCCAGGTCGCTTCAATTTGATGGAGATTCACGGAGCAACGGTGGTGGTTGACTATGGTCACAACCAATCGTCCTTGTTGGCTATCGCGGAGACTCTTGACCAATTCCCGCACCCGAGTCGTACGGTCATCTATTCCGCCGCAGGTGATCGTCGCGATGTGGATATGATTCGCCAAGGCGAAATCCTAGCGGACCATTTTGACAGAATCATATTGTACGAAGATAACTATTTGCGAGGCCGCCAACCTGGTGAGATCATGACCCTGTTCAAGCAGGGGATGGACGGTGGAAAGCGTGTGAAGGAGATTCACGAAGTTCAAGGCTGGCAAAACGCGGTCGACCGAGCGCTCAAACTGATTCGCAAGGGAGAGTTCTTGCTGATGCAAGCCGACACGATTGACGAAGCGGTCCAGTATCTCCATCATTCCATCGAGCACGAAAGTTTGGGACGAGAAATTGAGCTCGATGCCGCGATTCAAAAGCCGGTCGAAGCGCCTGCCAAGCTGGCACCCGCTCCCGAGGCTAACATTCGCACCCATTAGGCGAGTACGTTGGGTGCCAGCACGTTTCTCAGAGCACGTTTCTCAGAGCGTGCTTCTTTGTGCAAGCCGTAGAACAGGCTGCCAGCCTGTTTTTTCATTGACAGGCCGACAAGCGGCTAACAGGCTGACAAGCTGGCAGCTTGTCCTACGAAAATCAGCAACCAAGCGTTCATGCCTCAAAACCGCGCGGCTGGTTAAACACACGAGCCGCAAGCAACCCAAGGGCATCGCAGCGTCTATTTCTACCACCTCGTTGAATGCATACTGGCGAAGTCCGCTGCTTTGCGACTAAAATGCGTTGTTCCTGCCTTTGACATTCTTGCCCAAGAATGACTTTGTCCATCCCTCCATTCAGGCCAACGGAAATGATCCATCAGCTACTTCGCGTCTCCTACGCCTTTTCGATGATTGTAATGCTGCACGCATTCGTGACGTGCGGCGCTGCCGAATCGCTTCAAGCAAAACGGCCCAACATCATTTTGGTCATGACGGACGATCAAGGCATGGGCGACCTTTCTTGCTTGGGAAACAAAGTCCTTAAGACCCCAAACCTTGACCGCTTCTACAAGCTCTCCACGCGTTTCACGGATTTCCATGTCAGCCCGACCTGTTCACCGACACGATCGTCGATGATGAGCGGTCGCCACGAATTCTACAATGGTATCACCCACACCATCAACGAACGCGAACGAATGGCACTGAGCACAACCACATACCCGCAGTTGTTGCAATCCTCGGGTTACGCAACAGGCATCTTTGGCAAGTGGCATCTCGGTGACGAAGAGGCCTATCAGCCTTATCATCGTGGGTTTCAACACGTCTTCATTCACGGTGCGGGCGGAATCGGACAATCCTATCCGGGGAGTTGTGCCGACTTTCCCCCCAACCGAAAAAACAAGTACAACGATTGCGTCATTCTTGAGAACCAGACCATCGTTCAAACAAAGGGATTTTGCACGGACGTTTTCTTTCAAGCGGCCTTGGGCTGGACCAAACAACAGCTCGACGCCGGCAAACCGTTCTTGACCTACATCGCTCCCAATGCGCCTCACGGTCCCATGATTGCCCCCGAAAAGTACAAGAAGCGATTCTCGGAACTTGGATACGATGAGGAGACGTCCGGCCGTTACGGAATGATCGAGAATATCGACGATAACTTTGGTCGGTTGATGGACAAGTTGGATCAATGGAAGGCGTGGGATAATACTCTGGTGATTTTCATGACAGATAACGGACAGTCGAATCTCAAAGGGAAGCTGAACGACAAACCGGTCCCCCTCTTCAGTGCGGGCTTTAAGACTGGCAAGGGAACGCCATACGAAGGCGGGACGCATGTGCCTGCCCTATGGCGATGGAAAGGCGTGCTCGGTGAAGGTGTCGATATCGCGGCACTTACCGCACACATCGACCTCTTCAAAACCTTCTGTGAACTTAGCGGAACTACCATTCCAAGCGACATCCAGAAACTCCAAGGACGCTCGCTTGTTCCATTGTTAGAGAACCCCAAGGCCGCCTGGGCTGATCGCAATTTGTTCGTCCATGTGGGCCGATGGGAGGTTGGTGCGGATCCCAATACGGCCAAGTTCAAGAGCTGTGCGGTTCGTACCCAACGCTGGCGATTTGTCAACAACAAAGAACTATTTGACATCAGCGTCGACCCATTTGAATCCAAAGACGTGTCGGCCGATCATCCAGAAGTGATTGCCTCGCTGAGGGCAGCGTACGACACTTGGTGGGCAGAAGCGTTGCCGATGATGGTCAACGAACAATCCGCTCCAACTCCGCAACAGCCACAAGCGGTTCGCTACGAGAAACAACTCGCCGAACGCGGTATCCCAGCGTGGCAACCCCCCAGTGGCATAGGCTTCTAGCCTGTGCTTTTCACTGTGGTAACCACAGTGGGATCGCCTCATATTATGTCATTTTCAGCGTGGCAACCTGGAAGCCTATCCCACCACAAGTAACTAACCTCCCCCGAATCTGGTTTCGACTAACCCAATTCATGAAATTATGAAATCCAATCCGTTTCGCAGTATCGTTTTTGCTCTCGTGATGCTTCTTGGCGTCGGCAAATTTGCGTTTTCCATTGATTCGAATTGGTCTCAGTTCCGCGGCCCGCAAGGGGACGGGATTTCGATCGGGACGGAACTGCCAATCGAATTCAACGAGTCCGAACATGTGCGATGGAAGACCGAGATTCACGGTAGAGCGTGGTCGTCGCCAGTCATTTGGGGTTCTCAAATTTGGATGTCGACTGCCAACGACGAGGGGACCGAACTCAGCGCCGTGTGTGTCGACAAAGAGACTGGCAAGATCATTCACGACGAATTACTTTTTAAGATTGAAACGCCACAGTTCTGTCATAAGTTTAATAGCTATGCATCGCCAACTCCGGTGATCGAACAAGGGCGAATCTACGTTACTTTCGGTTCGCCAGGAACAGCCTGTCTCGATACAGCTACGGGAAAAAAGATTTGGGAGCGAACCGACTTTGTTTGCAATCACTATCGCGCTGCAGGCTCTTCGCCCATTTTATGGAAGGATTTGCTGTTGATGAACTTCGACGGCAGCGACGAGCAGTACATGGTGGCGTTGGATACTGCCACCGGAAAAACCGTATGGCGAACCGATCGATCTGTCGATTTTCAAGATCTCGACGCGGATGGCAAGCCGGGTTCAGAGGGTGACAGGCGAAAGGGGTTTGCCACACCTCATGTTTACGAATCCGACGGGCAATCTATTCTGCTCAGCAGCGGTTCGAAAGCCCACTATGGGTATGATCCGCGAACCGGCAAGGAACTTTGGCGAATCGAAGAGCGTTCCTCGCATTCGCCATGCACGCGGCCTGTCGTCGGACATGGACTTGCCTATATACCATCGGGTCACGGTAGCGCGGGTATGCTCGCTATCAAACTTGGGGGGAACGGACTTTTGGACGAGACAAGCATAGCTTGGTCCATGACCAAGACTTATTCCAACAAGCCGAGCGTTACACTGGTGGGCGATTTGCTTTTCGTCATCAGCGATCTCGGAATCGCTTCCTGCTTGGATGCGACGAGCGGTGAAAACATATGGACCGAGCGTCTGGGAGGTAACTTCAGCAGCTCGCCGGTTGTCTCTGGCGGACGCATCTATGTTGGGAATGAGGAAGGCAAATTTTATGTCTTCGAAGCCAGTCGCGAGTTCAATCTTCTGGCAGAGAATCAGTTTTCGGAAGGATTTATGGCCTCTCCGGCAGTCGACACCCAATCGCTCTACCTGCGTTCCAGGACGCATCTCTATCGGATTGAAAAATGACACCGCTCTTCCCCAAAACAAAAGATATTTCTAGCTGATCACCACCACTCGAGTCGCGCGTCCCAGCGACATAGAGCGAGGCGTTTTGTTTGTAACTAAAAAACCGAACGATCCGCAGGACGAGCCTGCGTGATATGGTAGAATTTGGTTCGAACCCTTTTACTCTCAAAAATCAAAACCTAACTTCATGCGAACCATATTCCTCGCAATCTTTTTCGCACTTTGCTACGTTCCCCTCGGGGTATCAGCCGAGCCCATTGGGATTAAAGTTTTTCCTGAACACATCGATCTCACCAATGCTCAAAGCTCTCAACGTCTGACAGTCCAGTACGAGTTGGGCGATGGGACAATCGGCGCGGCGGTCAACTCGGAACTAGAATTCCAGTGGAGCAACCCGGCAATCGTCAAATTGGAAAGGAACAACTCGCCCTCCAGCGCAACCTTATTCGCATCCCAATCGGGCGAAACGAAACTGACTGTCCAATGTGTTTTGCCCAACGGCAAATCAGCCAGCGCGACCGCGTTGATTACATGCAACCATGTCGATAAGCCATTGGACATCGAGTTCAACAACCATGTGCAAGCGGTGCTCGCACGCAGTGGGTGCAATATGGGTTCATGTCACGGCGCTCTTGCTGGAAAGGGAGGATTTCGACTGTCCCTACGAGGTTATGACCCCGTGGCCGATCACTTCAACATCACGCGACAAGATCGCGGACGACGCGTTGAATTGTCGGAGCCGGCTAAGTCTTTGTTCATCGCAAAACCGAGTGGGGGCATCGAGCATAAAGGAGGACTTCGGTTGCCTACAGAATCCAACGACTATGCAATGCTGGCAAAATGGATCGCAGCAGGAGCTGTTGGCCCTCGAGCAACGGACCCTACACTTGCTCATATCGAGATCCTGCCGAATTCGGTCCGATTGGAGAAAGGAAATTCGCAGCCGCTCGTCGTTCGGGCTCACTATTCGAATGGACGAGTCGAAGATGTCACGCATTGGGCGAAATTTAACGCGACGGACGAGTCGATTGCGACCGTAGACGAGCATGGAATTGCGACGGTGATCGGCCCCGGCGAAGGCGCCATCAATGCCTGGTTTGCTAGCCGCATTGTTTCGTCTCGCATCAGTGTACCGTTCTCAAAGCGGGAAGCCGGTGCATTGGCGCAATTGCCTCGCGCGAATTTCATCGACAATGATGTGGCTGCTCAACTCGCGTCGCTCGGTCTAGACGCAGCAGTACGCTGTAGCGATAGCGAGTTTCTTCGCCGATCGGCTCTGGATACAACAGGTACTTTGCCAACCGAAGAACAAGTGACTGCGTTCTTGGCGGACACGGCGCCCGACAAACGCAGTCGCTGGATAGATTCGTTGCTTGAAACCCCAGAGTATGTTGACTATTGGGCCTACCGTTGGTCCGATCTGTTGATGCTCAATAGCAATCTGCTTCGAGCCGACGGCATCAAAGCATATTACACATGGATCCGTGGTCACGTTCAAAAGAACACGCCGTGGGATCAGTTCACCAGAGAAATCATTACGGCGCGCGGCGAAGCTCTTGAGAACGGCGCAACAAACTATTACGCCATCAATCAAGATCCTGAGGGAATGACTGAAAACGCTTGCCAGGCGTTCATGGGGCTCTCGATCGGATGTGCCAAGTGCCACAATCATCCGCTTGAGAAGTGGACCAACGACCAATACTATGCCATGGCGAATATGTTTGCTCGGGTGCGAGCCAAAGGATGGGGTGGAGACCCACGCAACGGAGACTCGCTTCGTACGTTACTTGTTTTGGATCGCGGTGATTTGATTCAGCCATCCAAAGGAAGACCTCAATTACCCGCTCCCTTAGATGCCAGCCCTCTCGACATCGATTCGACGGCGGATCGCCGTGAGGTCTTGGCAGATTGGCTCACGTCACCAGAGACCCCTTATTTCACCCGAGCCATCGTAAATCGTATTTGGGCAGCCTTTCTTGGAATCGGCATTGTCAACGCGGTTGACGACTTGCGATTAAGCAATCCGGCGAGCAACCCGGCTTTGATGAAGAGTCTTGGCGATCATCTCGTCGCGAACAAATACGACTTGAAGGAACTGATGCGAGTAATTCTTAACTCAGAAACCTATCAATGCAGCAGTAGCACCACCGAGGGTAACAGGAACGACAAAAAGTACTTCTCACATTACTATCCCAAGCGACTGATGGCGGAAGTCATTCATGATGCCATTGCGTCCGTTTCGTCCGTCCCGACCGTATTCGACAAAGTCGCTTTTCTCGGCGGAGACAAGACGCCGACGAAGTTCTACCAAAAGGGAACGCGAGCGATTCAACTTTTCGATTCGAGCGTAGATAGCAATTTCCTCAAAACGTTTGGGCGAAATCAACGTCGAATCACTTGTGAATGCGAACGAAGCGATGAATCGAGCATTATCCAGGTTCTTAACCTGAACAATGGAAATATGCTCAATGATAAATTGGCAGAAAAAGGGAGTGTCGTGGATCAGTTGATAGCTTTGCACGTAAACGACTACGGTGCATTGGTAAAGTCAGCGTATGCCCGTTGCTTATCGCGTTACCCTACGCAAACCGAACAAGAGCGACTCGTCACAGAGCTTACGGAAGCAAACGAGGATGAGCGCCGTTTGGTCGTTGAAGATCTAATGTGGAGCCTTATCACTTCACGCGAATTCTTGTTCAATCACTAATGCCCTATGTTTGCTGCTTGCCAAATGCCGCTCGCAACATGGCTAAGCTTTTCGGGACTGCTACCCATGGATCCTCTTTGCCTTCGAACTCCAGACTGATGTAACCACGGTAGTTGGCGTTCTGACAGATTTTGGCTATGCGATCATAATCGATGTCGATCGTATAATAAACTCCACCACCGTAGTACGTTTTCGCTTGCACGAAGACAGCTTCTGGCGCCAAGCTCTCAAGCTGCTCATAGTGCCGTTCAAAGAAATTGCCCGTATCCATCGTGACTCGTAACCACGGTGAATTGATTGCGTTTACAATTCGCAATACACCTGCTGCTGTTCGGCCGAGCCCCCAGTGATTCTCCAAACCAAGTACCACTCCGCACTCCTCAGCCCGTTTCAAGCATTGCGACAAAGAATCAATCACCCATTTGAATCCTTCTTCATCGGTGTGGTCCGGCAAATTGGGTTCAATTCCCTTATTGTTCATCAGCTCTTCGAAACTCTTGGTTGTTCCCCAACGCCCTGTGTTGACGCGAATCGTCGGAATACCGAGTTTGTAGGCGGTTTCAATAAAGCCGATCGTGTCGTCAACGTTCTTCTTGCGGAAGTCCGGATCGGGGCGTAGGAAACCTTGATGCGTTGACATGCCACAAAGGTCCAGCCCATGGACAAACGCGCGCCTCTTGAGTTTTTGTAAGAAGCTATCCGAAGTATCCTCCATCTGAACCAACAGCAACTCAACACCATCAAATCCAAGTTCGGCGGCTGCATCGATGCACTGCGGCATGGTGAGCTCCGATCCGTCACGAAACGTGAAAAACGAATACGTCGAGACGGCGATTCGGTTGGGCACATAC
>JAIPFP010000152.1 GCA_021736575.1 Pirellula sp.
GATATCGATCTACTCGCTGATTTCTTCTTCGAGCATTTCAAGAAGCAAAGCGGACGACGGACTCTGAAAATCGGACCAGAAGCCCGGCAATTGATACGAAACTACCCCTGGCCAGGAAACGTGCGTCAACTCAGAAACGTCATGGATAGCGCTGTCGTTCTCGTAGAGGGGCAAGAAATCCGCCCTGAAGACCTGGCTCTTCATGAAGTCCATCGGCGCGGATCTGATTCCGACGCGTCATCCGAGGGAACCAATGGGAGCCCCAATCCCAGCCGAACAAGTACCCCGAATTCCAATGGCTCCACCCCAGAAGAACTCCTCGAACGATTCGACACCCTCAATGTCGAAGTTTGGGAGCAGCGGTTGATTCAGGCTGCGCTAAAAAAGACCCAAGGGAATATTCCGTTCGCGGCCGAAATGATCGGGATGTCGCGCGCCACGATGTACCGCAAAATCGAACGTGTTCCAAACTCCAAATTGATCAATCCGATGAAAGCCAGTCTCACTACGAGATGATTTGGCTCCCTCGTCGTCTCAGACTTCGCAATTCAAGACTGCGATGACCTTCAAATCCCTCCGCCGCCTGATTTGGCAATCTCTCCCTAAACAACTCCAGAAAATTCATCGGGAAATCCCACCCGGATCCCGACCAAGAAAACATTGGTATTTCACACAGAACGAAAAAAGCCTCCCGTAAAACTCTACTCCCGGTTTTTTTGGTACGAAGTTCGCTAGCATTCGAGTTGCGTTCAGACTAGTGGACCGCTGGCGAATGGGCAGAAGCGCACAAGTCGAACGATCCGTTTTTTAAAAGGGTTTTTCATGATCACTCGATTCATTGTCCGTCACTTGGTTTCCCGTTTTGTTCGTGATGAGCGTGGAGCAACGATGCTTGAGTACGGCTTGCTCGTCGGCTTGATCGCTATCGTCGCAATCGCCGGAATGACCGCCTTCGGCGGCTCGATCAACACGATGTTCAACGGTTTATCGGATACGGCTGGCGATGTCGACACCAACTAGTGGTGTCAGCACCAACGGCCAGTAACGAATCCCTGAAGAATGCTGGGAGGGGCTTTTTTCCAATGCCCCCTCTCAGCATGCTTCTGTCTGCCTGACAGGCGGTTCAGCATTGCGAGAGGAAACTTTGGTGGTTAGAAATGTCCTTGAGAACTTGGCTGGTATTTTTGCTTGCGATTGCAAGCGGGATGTTTGCAATTTTAGGAATTTTTCAGTTGCGGCAACGGCAAGCTTCCAAGGAGACCTCCACCGTAGTCGTCGTACGCAAGAGCATTGGGCGTGGTTTTACCATACCTGCTGAGAGCGTTGAGCTTCTTTCGGTTCCCAAGGAATTTGCCAGTCCAACGATGGTAAAGACCCTCAACGGGGTTGTCGGAAGAATTGCGACAACCAGTTTGCTGGAAGGCGAATTTGTCCTAGCGCAGAGGGTAGTCAAAGCGGGTTCTCGGGGAAGTGGGATCGCTTCATTGATTCCATCAGGATTGCGAGCCTACAGCATTCAGGCAACCAATTCGGCGAATCGTTTGTCAGGTTTACTTCAATCGGGAGATCGAGTGGATGTGATGTTGACTCGCGGCGGGCAATCTGGAAATGGCGAATCGTCGGCTAAGAGTGAATCGTTGATCCAGAACGTCGAAGTCTTGGCGATAGACAGAAACATCGAGCAGGCAACCAATAAGTCCAGCACCGCAAGCACCAGTTCGAAACCGGAGGCCAAAACGTCGACAGTAACTCTTTTGGTCACACCCAAGCAAGCCTCCGTATTGGGTTTAGGGCAGAGACAGGGAATCTTGTCCTTGGCCTTGCGTAATCCTGAGGACACGACGATCACGGAGGATACGGATGTTTCGGAATCGGAGTTGATGGATCAGACAGATCTTTTGAGTGCCGCAAAGAGCTCCGACGGGCTTGACCAAGGATCGGACGAGGCAGCTATTGCGGAAACAAAAAACGAGCTTCAGGGTGAGGTCCCAGAGGAGGTGATGACGTTAACCATCGAGGAGATGCAGGTTCTTTTGAATGCTCCGTCACTAGCCACCAAATCGCGTAGCAGGTTCTCTGCGATTCGAACCATCCGCGGTTCTCGATTGGGAGTGATCCCGATCCATTCGGTGACTGCACCTTGACGGATTCTCGAAATGGAAAGGATTCGAAGATGTATCCAAGAAGCAAGACTGGCCAATCCTCTTACCATGACAACAACCTGAATGCATTGGTTTAAATCGCCGGGAAAACCGGGGCTGTTAGTCGACAAGCCATCACAAGCGTCCGGCAATGAACCGGCCCCCTCCATCGACACGCCTAGGAAAAATACGCAGCAAGATCAAACTGGTGATTTGGAGACAACGAAGGTACCTGCGAAACCGATCAGTGAGGTCGCCAGCTGGCTGGAATCACTCCGGAAAAAAGCGGATCCTAGATTAACAGCCCTGAAGCGGCAGTTGCACCAGAGGGCGATCAGCTCGCTGGATATTGGCTCGATGACGAAGTGGAATCCAGAAACGCTAAAACTGGAAGTCCGCAGGAAAGTGGAAGCGATTTGTGCCACCATTGACCTGAAAGAATATGACATTCAGTCCGAGGAACTGGTTGACGAAGTGTTGGACGAAGCGTTTGGATTGGGGCCGCTAGAGGTTTTACGCAGCGACCCGCTGGTCTCGGACATAATGATCAATGGCCCCAAGACGATTTATGTGGAACGCCAGGGGCAGTTGATACGAACGCCAATCATGTTTCACGATGATGAACATCTCGTTCAGATCCTTCAGCGGATTGTAGCCGAGGTGGGGCGGCGGATCGACGAAACAACCCCTTTGGTCGATGCACGACTTCGTGACGGAAGTAGGCTCAATGCGGTGATAGCACCACTTGCGCTCGACGGAGCTTTGGTTTCGATACGGCGATTTGGTGCAAAGCCATTAACGGCGGATAGGCTTATCGCAAATCAATCGATTACTTCGGAAATGATTGAGTTCCTGCGAGCCTGCGTCAAAGCGCGCATCAACATGTTGATCTCTGGAGGAACGGGGAGCGGAAAAACCACACTTTTGAATTGCTTGTCTGGTTATATTCCGGAAGACGAACGAGTCGCGACGATCGAAGACGCTGCCGAATTGCGTCTGCAACAACCGCATGTGGTTCGCATGGAGACTCGGGTTGCGAATGTGGAGGGGCATGGAGCCATCACGGCTAGAGATCTTGTGAAAAACGCACTTCGAATGAGGCCGGACCGAATTATCATTGGGGAATGCCGGGGATCTGAGGCTTTGGATATGCTTCAGGCTATGAATACAGGGCATGACGGAAGCTTAACAACCATCCATGCGAATACGTCCCGCGACGCTGTTTCTCGTTTGGAGATGATGGTGGGGATGGCTGGTTTTGATTTGCCCATTTGGGTCATACGCAAGCAGGTTGCATCGGCTGTTCAAATGGTGGTTCAGGTCAATCGCTTACCAGGCGGGGTACGTAAGATTACACGCATTTCAGAAATCACCGGGATGGAGGGGGATGTGATCAGCATGCATGATATTTTCGAATTTCGGCAAACAGGACTCAATGCGGAGAGGGTAGCTCAAGGGCAGTTTTGGGCAACGGGATTGCGTCCTGTGCTCCTAAACCGGCTAGCATCCTACGGGGTAGAAGTTCCCGTCGAACTTTTCGAGCACCGGTTGCTTATGGACTGCAAGGGAAGAGTCTAGATTGCACGGGTACACCCAGTTCACTCGTTGCTTTTCTCGGCACGGCATTTGCGTTGTTTGGTTGTGTTCGATTTTTTGCGATCGCTCGCCGCTGGAAACTGTTCAGGAGGGGTTCTGTGCTACAAATTTATGTTGCGATGGCGTTCGTCGCGGGCTTTGCCTTGGTCGCCGGCCTGAACTTTTTCATGGTCGAAGTGGTTGAGGACCGACGTAAGCATCGTCACTTGCAGGCTAAGGAAGAGTTGCGATTGCGCCTGGCAGAACGAGCCAGGGCCGAGTTGCTCGATAAGGAGATCCAAAAGAAAGCGGTATCGCAAATTGCGGAGTATGCCGAGAACCCCACTCTTTGGGCGAGCTGGAAGCTTATGGTCGCCCAGTCTGGGGTGATCGGAGTTCGGGCGGAAACACTTCTGGTCGTAGCCGTGTGCATCGCGTTGGTTGGGGGAGGGATTGTTGCGATCCCAACCCAAAGTTGGTCGATCGGAGTCTTGGCTGGTGTTGGCATGAGCCTTGCCCCGTTTGCTTTTGTTGCGATCAAACGAAAGCAACGACGACGGAAGTTGTTGAGTCAGTTGCCAGATGCCTACGAGATGTTGTCTCGAGTCCTGCGCTCTGGGCAAACCGTCAGCCAAGCGATGAGAGCAATTGCTGACGAGTTTTCGTCACCTATTGCCGAAGAGTTTGCTTACTGCTGGGAGCAGCAGAACCTTGGTCTTACCCCCGAAGCATCCCTAAAAGAGTTGTCGCGCCGCACGGGTTTGCTTGAGGTGAAAATCTTTGTGGTTGCCCTGACGATCAATTCGACTTCTGGGGGGAATCTGTCGCAATTGCTCAACAAATTATCTCAGATTATTCGGGACCGTGAAAAGATGCGGGAGAAGGTAGTGGCTTTGACAGCAGAAGGTCGATTGCAAGCCTACATGATGATCGCCTTACCGATTGGGCTTGCCGGTGTCTTGAGCTTGATCAATCCGACCTACTTGGTCCCCCTCTTCGACTACAAAGCCTTGATCATTGGAATTTTGATGTGGATGGGCGTGGGGTATTTTTGGATGCAGCGTATTATCAATTTTGACCAATAAGACCAATAAGACCAATAAGGGATCGGCCTCATGGACCTCACCGCAATTTCTTTTATCTCGCTTTCAATAATCCTGTTCTTTGGTGTTGTTTTCTACGTCTTGGTCGACAAACGCAGCGAGAACTCCAGCACCGAAGATTCTAAGTCTGGCGTAGCCAACGAATCCGGTTTTCAACAAAATGTTCGCAAGCGAATCGACAAAGATCGGAGTCAATCGCAACAGCGACGTCGTTTGATTCAAGCGGGTTTTTACGGAAAGCACGCCATTTTTTGGATGTCGGCCTCGAAACTACTCTCCGTGATCATCCCGCTTGCTGTAGCCTTGCCTGTTACTTACATCACCGCCTTGCCTATTAGCATTATGGCGTTGATTGCTCTGGCTGTGGCGATCGCGGGAATGATTGGTCCTTCGTTCGTGTTGGACAAACTCAAGAAAGCGCGACAGAAGAAACTTCGGCGAGCGATACCTGACTCTTTGGATATCCTGAGTATTTGCTTAGAGGCAGGGATGAGCCTCCCGAGTTCTCTGGCCAAGATCTCGCAGGAGCTTGCAACGGCACATCCTGAATTGGCTTTGGAATTAGCCATTGTAGACCGGGAGACTAAAATGGGACGCGGCGTGGGCGAATCTATGCGGTCTCTTGCTGAAAGATTCGACATAGAGGAACTCCGAAGCATTTCTACGGTGATCGTTCAAGCTGAGAAATATGGATCGAGCCTAGTGGACGCAATGGAAGTTTTCTCGCATTCCATGCGGGTAAAAAGAATGTATGCGGCCGAAACTCTAGCGCAAAAAGCGGTTGTCAAGATCCTTATACCTACAGTGATATGCATTCTCCCGGCGCTTTTCGTCGTCACGCTAGGACCTGCGGTCATCATGACTATGCGAGCTTTGGCGAACAATTAATTATCAAACGAACTGGATTATCCGCGCGACAACCTCAACTCCTTTATTGCAAATACGTAACAAAACGACCCAAAAAGATGGCAAACTCTCGAACTCGGAAACCACTGCAACGAACCAAGCGAGTGCATGCTGCCAATCGCCGTGGTGCCGCACTTATCGAATTTGCCTTGACAGCACCCATCCTAGGATTACTCAGCGTTGCTGTTTTCGATTTCGCGAAAATCGCCTACGTCCGCTTAGTGGTCGCCGACGCTGCCGGCGCGGCCAGTCGTTTTGCGGCGCTTCATCCAATGCCGACCGGATCATTGGATACTTGGGTCAAAGGCATTCAAGAAGCCGCCCTTGCATCGAGTAGGGGGTCTATGTGGATCGATCCGAGCCGAATGAGTTTGCAACCAGTGAATGTCGACCAAATACCCCCGAATGATATTCGGATCACTGTACAGGTTGACTATCAATTCCAACCGAAATTTTGGTGGCCCGGCTTACCAAGCGCAAGCATGGTTTCCTCAAAAGTCTCGATTCCTGGAGTACGCTAAATGCACTGCTCAGGTATCAGGAAACTTACTCGGACCAGGACCGGCGCGGTATCACTCGAATTTGCCTTCGTGATGCCAATTTTTATTCTCATAATCACTTCCACCTTTCTCGGAGGAATGTGGATCCATCAAACACAGCAATATGCAGCAATTGCGAAATTCTTAGGACGCAAAGCAATCGTGCGGGGAGCGATGGCCGAAAAACTTGGTAGTTGGGGCCCAAGCACTATGGCAGGAACGATTGGAGACGGGACGGAAATTGGAACGTTATTGGCCGACAAGTATTCGAATGGCAAACCGCTCGATATTTATTATCAATTGATATGGCCCGACGGTGGAAACAACGGGGTCAGCGGTCACCGAGTCGAGATAACGATATCCTCCTATGATCCGTCTGTCGTCTTATCCCCGAGTACGCTTGATCTCTCGGCCAGTGTCGTCCTCCAACTGGCACATTAAAACACAATCAAACCAGCATGACATCCATGAGAACAAGCACACTCAATCACAGTAAAGAAGCAGGGGGTATTCTCGCAGTTTTTTGCGTCACACTGGTTGTATTCGTCGGTGTGCTTGCGATTCTCATCGATTTGGCGTGGATCAATTATTCTTCGCGATATTGCCAAAATGTCGCTGACTCAACGGCGCTTGCGGGTGGTAAGCGACTTATGGAAGGAGAATCTGCGGAAAGTGCTAAAAATACGTCGTTAGACTATTTAACTCTTTGGAACTCAACCGACTCAACGATTGATGATATCCACACTCCTCCGATGAGCGGGCCGTATCAAGGGGTCGAAGGGTATATCGAAATCTTTGCTAGAAAACGCGTAAAAACAATGTTTCTGCGCTTTGCTCCATTCGGAAAACCCTACGTCTATGTCTACGCGCGCGCAGTGGCCGGTGCAGAAGCGTTTCTCCCCGAAGACGGCGTAATTGCACTCAATCCGAATGCAAGACCCGGTTTGTCTGTCGGCGGCTCCTCGTCCTTAAAAGTCAACGGGCGAATTGTAGTGAACTCCGAAGGTGGTGGAACGGATGAATTCGGAGTTCCAATGGCCAATGAAGGCAGCGGGGTTGCGATTTCTGGAGGTACTCCTAATTCGGATAAAGGGGTTTTCGCTCGTATCGTCGATTCGGTGGGTGGCGTCGATAATTACCTCGTCTTCAAACCTCTGATTCCAAACGAACCCCCTCCGTTGAAAACCGGAAGCCTACCGGAACCAGATCCCTATCTCAACGTGGTTACACCCTACCTTGGCAATGGGCTCGATCCAACATACAGAGGAAGCGTTAATATAACCAATCAGAATGCGACGGGCTTGAATACCGATTTCGCAAAACAAAACCGCCGTGCGACAAAAACAGAAGCCGTCGCAGGAGGATTGTATACAGTGCAGTCAGGTGATGTGATCTTGCACCCGGGGATCTATGATAGTATTTCGATTACAGGAGGAACGGTCTACTTTATCCCAGGAATCTACGTAATTCGGGCTCAGAAGGCCAACCAGGCCACCCTGAAAGTCACCGGTGGCAACATCAAAGCCGAAGGTCTGATGTTTTACAATACTGGCGAAAGCTTCAGACGTTACAGCGGAAATCCTGATAAACTCGATCTTTCGACCCCACCGCCAGGAACAGCAACGACGCTGTTCGGCTCTGCCGAATTTAATGCCTCCGTTAGAACCACGCCGATAAATACCAGCCTTTACAACTACGCTACTTTGTACTCAGGTGCGCAATCCATTTCCAAAGACTTTGACGGGATGATGTTTTATCAACGCCGTCACAACACGCAGGTACTGAAAATCACTGGTAACACTTCGCAGACAAGTTTATCGGGGACTTTTTATGGCAAATGGATGCCTTTGGATATCTCTGGTCAAGGCAAATATGATGCTCAATTTGTCGTCGATAGCATGCGAGTTACCGGTAACGGTACCGTTGAAGTCACCGCAGGAAACAATACTCCCAAGGCGAAAGGCAATTCGGTATTCTTAGTGGAGTAATTTCCTCGACTATCTATCCCTATTCAATTATCTAAGATGCCAGCGGCGAGCGACATTCAAAGTATAGTCCTAATCGCGATCGTGATTCTCACTGCTAGATCAGACGTCGGGACACTACGCATCTCGAATAAAATGGTGACGCTTACTTGCCTGTCCGGACTGCTTTTCAATGTGTCTTTAGGATGGAATCAAGCTCAATGGAATGGCTGCTACCATGCTGGAGTCTTCTCATTCCAGGGTGTTCTAAGTGGTTTTTTTCTTTTGTTGCCTCTTTACATGCTCGGCGGAATGACGGCAGGTGATGTCAAATGGCTTGGAGCATTGGGAGCCTGGTATGGACCGCGCGGGACTTTGGCACTTTTCCTCATCAGCGGTTTATTCCTCGGGATGATTTCGCTCGGTCTTGCTCTGCACCCTAAATTTCGTCATAGGCATGTCGACAGAGATGCACGCAAATCAAACGTTGATGAAGTTTTTCTTGAGCCTGAGAACCGACTTCGTTTGATACCCTATGCCGCCCCGGTGGCTATCGCTGTTTGCTGTGTCGAGCTGTGGCGCCTGTTTCATTAAAGTCGATCGACATCGGAGCTATTTCAGGAATACTGGGTCCCCTGAGGTACGCTCTAGCATCGCATTGCCGAGCCACTTCTGCGTTTTTACTGCGGCAGTTGAGGCCGAAGGACCCTCGGCTGCTTTGTTGATCCAATATGCAGCAGTCTGGGTGTTTCCATCCATCAACACGATGTGCCCCAAATTTGCCATCGCTTGCTCGGTGGAACAGCCCGCAAGTTGGTATTCGCGAATCGCTAAATCAATTTCTTGGTTGCGTGAATGAAGTAATCCTTTGATCCCATGTAAGCGAGCCGAATCTGGATGATCCGCAAGCCCATGTAAGACCTCGTCCATGGCTTCCTTGTCAACCCCATTGAGATACTTCCAATAGGCGAAATCCGCACAAACATCTTCGTCATGCGGTGCCCATTTGATCGCTTCCCTAAAGTGATCTTCAGCTTGTTGGTTTGCAGAGAGATGAATGGCCACAAGGGCGAGGCGATGATGAGCAATCGGATTATTCTTATCCAACTTCAAAACCTCCTTGTATTTATTCATCGCAGACCGGTAATCCTCGATCGCCTCATATTGCTCCGCAGACACTACCATAAAATCGATCCGGGCTTGCTTGGTATTTGGCTTGCTATCCTCTCCGTTTCCATGAGACCCCGTAGCTGCTGCCACCTGCTTACTTGTCCCCTTATTCATCAAGGGGGATTTATTCTTTGTTGAGCTGGAAATATTCTGATCATTCCAAAAAAATTTCGTCGTTCCACACCCGATAGAACCTAAACCTGTAAAAAACGCGTTAAATAACAAGGCCTGACAAAGCCTTGCGTGTATCCTTATTCTGCTTTTTTGAAGCACCATCAGATCTCTCCTTAATCGATTTGGTCTGCGTTGTTCGCTTATTGAGAGGGCGGCTGAGATGTCCCTATAATTCCAATTTGGGAATTAGTGGGCAATGAAACGCCACTTGAACTCGATCCAGGCGTCGAACTGGCACCTTGGTTGATACCCCTCTGGTACCACCGTATCGCATCCGTTCCAGCGGTTGATGCTACGTCTCCAACAAGAATTATAGAATCGTTCGTTATGCCAGCGGCTAGCGCACTCGGATGCTCGAGCAACCAAGCTACACGTTGCTCATTAATCTCCTGACGCGTTCTTGACATCTCCACTCGTAGAGCTTTTCCATACGCTTGATTGATCGTGATCGCTTTCTCAAGACGCTCGAGCCCTGTAGGATTAAGCATCTGCGCATTTGAAGAGTCCTCGGAATAGAAATCCATCTGGTAAAGTGTAATGCGTTCGACAGCAGCTTCACGTATGTTCGATGCAAACGCTGAACGCGTCGCATGCCCAAACGTATTTTGCCGAAAATAATCTTTGTATCCCCAATGATTTTCCTGCAAATTCGACTTCCAACGATTTTTAGAATGCGTTTTACACTCCCTGCATCGACACTCCTTCATGTGATACGGATTAGGATACTTTGATTGATATGCAGGGTAATCAACCAATCCCGGCAGGCACTTTCCATCCGGACCAACCATAGCATTAGGCCCTAGCTGTCTTAGCTCTTGACTGAAGGCAAGTTTTGGTGCAACGGCGAAGATCACCAGTAACGCAACGAATAATCCATACCTATACCAACCAACGCAAGAATCCGCCATTTTGATACTCCCCGTAAACAATCGATGGATCGTGGTAATCAAATCTCGTTAACAGCAAAGCGATCTTCTACCTTGAGAACCCGATCGGGCCATGAATGCACTGCCGCTCTAGCTTCAATCGCTCCACGCAGTTCCACGGGTCCTCCCATGACTGCACCGAATGGAAAGACCTTCCAGTCTTCCCCTCAATCCGATTCAAAAAATAAAACTCAAGATCATTCGGTTCTTGTAGGTCTTGCCCCGGTAAACGCAACTCTTCACACCTGTCCGTCGCGGAAATAAAAAAGGGTGTTACTAATATAAGCAATTCTCGTTCTACTCTTTGATGAGTCGTATTGCTGAAGAAAGGTCCCAAATAGGGAAGATCCCCAAGCCCAGGAATCCTAGTGGTCTGTGCATCGAGTGCAACCTCAAGCAAGCCTGCCAGTGCAAGCGTTTCACCTTCCCGCATTTCCACCGTCGTATTGACTTTTCGAGTGTTAATCCCAGGTGTCGGCGAGCCTCCCGGGACAAGGGAAGTTCCTATGGATTCATCAATCGTACTGACTTCAGGTGATACATTGAGTCGAATGGTTTCTTCATCCACGATCGTCGGTGTAAAACGCAATTGCACACCAAAGTCTTTGTATTGGATCGAGGTTTGACCACCCAGCCCACTTTGAACCGGAACCGGAAACTGACCTCCCGCCAAGAAACTTGCCTCGTGCCCACTCATCGCAACCAAGTTCGGTTCCGCCAAAATCGAGAGCAACGCATTCTTCCTGAGCACGCGGAGCAAGACGTCGAAGTTAGCACTCGGAAAAATCCCAAACGCCGTTCCGTTTCCGCCCAAAACATTTCCGGTTCCAGCCGATGACAATCCACCGTTTACCATGGTCCCTTTGGCGGTAACCATATTCCCGCTAATATTTGTTCCAACCACATTTCCGTTGCTGCTGCCAAAAATCCAGTCTGCACCGACTTCCCGCATTCCGGTGCGATTCAACTCAGCCACCCGCACCTGCAACATGATTTGTTGAGAACCAGGGATTCGCAACAAATTGATAATTCTACCACTCGGTATAATTCCTGCTCCAGCACCGCGCGATCCGACCTCCAAGCCAGCCTGCTCACCAACCGCACCATCTCCAGACCCGGCCTGCGCCACGGCTTGATCCTCAATCGATTGAATTCGTCCCGCTATCTGATTGCTCGTCGAGGCCGAACCTCCAGCGACACGACTGCGTCCAGAACCCAACCAACCTTCAGCAATATTCATTATCTGCGACGCTTGCGCCGCTGTTCGAACCTGGCCCTCCAAAAGGATGCTCTCTCGAAACTGCGTTACCGTCACAAGGCTGTCCGGGAAACGCTTTGCTATTTCTTTCCGCAACAGCTCCAAATCGTATTGTACGCTCACCTCAAAGGTGACGACCTCATCATCTCCAAGGATGACCGTCAGGTCGGTCACACCCGCACGACGCCCAGAAACACGTAACATTCGCGGATTCGGTAGAACCTCAAAGTCAGCGATTGTCGGATCTCCAACCGCGATAACACCAACTTGCTTTCCATCGGATACGGATTTCTTTAAAGTCAATGTCCGCGCCTGACCAACCAGCAGTTCTAACTTCGCATCGACACTCGATAGCGGTTTGACTACCTCCATAACCGTAGCACGCCCCACCGGCTCGAGCTCGTTTTCCGGGACAATGCCCATCACTCGTGGAACGACTCTCGGGATTCCGAAGGGCTCTCGGGGAGCTGGTGGTGCTGGTGCTGGTGGAGCAGGTGGAGCAGGTGGAGCAGCCCGAAGAACTGGAGCAACGGATGGCTCAGTGGGCGCCTTTAATCCTTGCCAAGGCGATCCCTGCCCAATTCCATGCCGCTCGAAAATCACTGAAGATGCAACGAAAAAGCATCCAATTACGAAGCATCTTCGAAAAGCACAAATCCTTCGAGGATCCGTCCGCCCCTGAAGCACCGTTTTGATTGCTTGAGCCATACTCCGAGAGCCCTATACCCGTTGCCACCCGCGAAATCCGCATAATCGATCCATCTGAAGTTTCTTCGACGATTCAAATTTTTCTCATGAAGTATTTGCTCTAGTTCGGTTGAATTCGAGCGAACGCAACTTAAAAAAATCCTATCCCCCAACGACCTATTGAGGAATTCCAGTCAAAGCTAGCAAAATATTACCAATTCCCTGCGCAAGCCGGGGAGGGCGACTCCCAATGATCCGCGCCAATATTCTGCCCAAGACTTAATGACCGGCTGGGTGAACTTTGTATGTGGCTTCTTCGGTGGCTGGGGAGTGCGCAATCCACTGCGGAAGCACTGAGCCGAAGACCATCCCGTTTATGCTGGCGATCAAGCCTGCGAGCTGGCTAGGAAACTCTTTCCCCCATGCCGGAACCAACGTGAACAAGAGCCATACGCCAACTCCAAACACGATACTTGCGATAGCGCCTTGGGTTGTTGCGCTCCGCCAATACAGACCAAAAGCCAAAGGCACAAAAGCGCCAACCAGCGTGATTTGGTAGGCGGCAGAAACCATGTCATAAATCGGTGTTCCGTGCGACACGATGGAATACGTCAAGACGGAAAAGGCAAATACAAAGATGGAAATACGCATCGCTTTTAACAAATGCCGATCGTCGAGCGTTGGCCACAAGTGTCGTAGAATATTCTCCACAAAACTTGTCGACGGTGCTAGCAGCGTCGCAGAAGAGGTCGACTTGATGGCTGAAACCAAAGCCCCAAAGAAAAGCACTTGGGCAAAAAACGGCATATGGTTTAAGATCAAGGTTGGCAAGACTCGTTGCGGATCGTCCTTCAAAAGTTCCTTCGACTCCACCGGCATAATGATCAATGAGGCGACAACGATAAACATTGGAACAAAGGCAAAGGCCAAATACGACAAGCCTCCGATAACAGCTCCGTTCCGAGCTGTTTTGGCATCTTTGGCAGACATGACTCGTTGGAACACATCCTGTTGGGGAATGGATCCAATCATCATGGTGATGGCTGCACCAACAAAGAACAGCCAATCTTTTACGGTTCGCTCCGGCAATATCGTGAACAGTTCTTTTTCGTTTGCCAGGGCCAGCACTTTGCTAGTGCCGCCGGCTAGGCTCGATGAAATCCATGCAATGTACGACAAACCAATGACCAAAACGATCATTTGGATGAAGTCCGTGTAGACGACGGCGAGCATTCCACCCATGATCACGTAGATCAACACCAAGACAGTTCCAATAACCATTCCGACCGCTGGGCTGATTGCGCCTCCAGAGAGGATGGTAAAGACAAGACCGAGGGCCGTGATTTGTGCCGCCACCCAGCCGAGGTAGCTCAAAATAATCAGTGTGGAACAAAGAATTTCGACCACGATGCCATAGCGGTTGCGAAAGTAATCGCCGATCGTCAGCAAATTCATCTTGTAGAGCTTTTGTGCGAAAAAGAGTCCTACAAAAACCAAACACATGGATGCACCGAAAGGGTCTTCGATGACTTCCCGCATGCTCCCGTTGACAAATTTGGCTGGAATGCCCAAGACTGTCTCTGCACCGAACCACGTGGCAAAGCTGGTGGTAACAACCATGATTAAGGGAAGTCTATGGCCGGCAACGGCAAAGTCGGCAGTATTCTTTATCTTTGACCCGGCCCAAGCGCCGATCGCCAACGTGCCAAGCAAGTATAGAATGACGAGGATCAAGAGAGCGGTGTTCATTGCGACGTTGTTCTGATTGGATCCGATTGGGTTTGAGAATGCGTAAGTAACGATTGGTAAAGGGTCAGTCAATTTTTTGGCTAACTTGGCAATACGCGGCTGCTCGCGCCGCTACTAGGCGATCGGCAGCGCAAAAACTACCGCGTAGTACAGGCTGCCAGCCTGGTTCGACATGCAAAACAAAACTAGCAGCCTGTACTACGGGACTATCTCATCCTGCCGCTCGCCTATAGGGGAGCGGCCGCATTGTTCGTACCGAAAGCGAATACCCCTAGCATAAAGCCAGGGTACGCATTCGTTAGTTTCGTTCGCTCAAAAACGAGAGGGGGATAATCGAACCGTCCTTGTCGCGGCAATCCATTTCCAAGAACTCGGGGAAGGGCGTATCGCTCCCAAGGATCTGAATGCTGACTTTGGACGATTCCTCCAGCTCGATGATTTCACGACGTTTGCGGTTGTTGAGATACGACGCAACGTTTTCGTTCACCTTGACGATAACTTTCGCGGCGTTATGCATTTGGCAGGCCATCATCAACAATCGCGTCACTTCGATCGACATACTCTCTGCGGTCTTCACCAAACTTCGACCGCGGCAGCACGGGCAATCTTCATACACACTTCGTTTGAAACTCGGCCGAATCCTTTGACGCGTCATTTCGATTAATCCGAAAGGGCTTGTGCGTAGGATCTTCGTGCGGGCTTTATCGCGAAGCATGGCATC
>JAIPFP010000153.1 GCA_021736575.1 Pirellula sp.
ATCGGCGATGCTTGCCGAGCTGGCGAACTAAGACATACCCAACGAGCTGGACGGCGATTCTTTCGCGGTAGTTGGCTTATCGATTGGCTTGAAGGGCAAGCGACACAAAACGAGCCCGCCGCCAATAGTCGCGAATCTATGCCGGCATAGCCAAGCCGAGAACGCCGAAGGGCTGTAGACGTTTCAACCATCTACAGCCCTCTCGAATCTTTCGAACGTGGCACCAACGCCAACGCATTTTCAAAGCAACCAAACCATTCCCCAAAAACGATGGAGGTCTATTCTATGATAGAGAAAACTGAGTACACGGCAACCAAGCAATTGGATTTGCTTTATGACTACGGGCAACATGCTCGCGCAACCCGAAGCCAGGCCGCAACCGCGAAACGGCAACCGCTCATTGAAACCGTTTTGAAGCTGGTTCGGAGCTGCGGAACACACGGGGCAACACGGGACGAAATCGCGATCGCAATCGAAAGGCCCGTTCAAAGCGTATGCCGGCCCGTTCTCGATCTTCTGAACGATGGGGCAATTATCGAAACCGCCGAATGTCGCCCGACGCGATGGGGCAAGCTTGCCTCCGTGGTTGTCGATGCTCAACAGCATTTCCCAAAGGGGGCTAAGGTATCGTGAACGAACCAAAGCAACCATCACGGCTGATTCAAACCCAATTCGACATTCCCAAGTTTGTTGATCAACGCCGAATGTTGGATGCAACGACATTCAACAAAAGCGAACGAAACGGAGTCGGCAAACAATTGTTGAAATCGATTCTAAATCGATTCGGTTCTATGCGCGAGTGTACTGAGTCTCAAAAGACCTTGGCAAGGGTTTTCGGCGTACGTAGGGAAACGATCGGTTTAGCAATCAAGAGGCTAACCGCATTGGACCTCATTACCAAAGAACGCAAATGGAGCGATCGATACCAAAGGGTACTGAATCACCATCGCTTGAACTGGACCGAATTAGCGAGAAGATTGGAACGTCATTCAAGCGACTCAAAGAAGCCTGACCAATGTGAGGATTCACCCGATACCATTGTGAGGATTCACGGGGGACCCATGTTAGGTTCTGCCCCTGACCAATGTGAGGTTTCACCCGATACCAATGTGAGGTTTCACGCGGACAGGAATAGAAGAGCAAATGAAATAGAAACAACAACAACAAACGACGAATGGAAACGGGTTGTTGTTTCTCTTGAAAAGAATGGAGTTTCCCAAACAGGAAAAGCGATCGCAAAAGCCAAGGAACGCGGTGACAGCCCGGACGATGTTCTACGCATCATCGAACGAACGGTGGCCGATCCCAGGCACCGAGGGAAAGACCTAGGCGGGATTGTCTGCAACCAAGTTTGCACGCCAACGCCTGAGCCATTGCCGACGCCAACAACGAAGTTGAAGCAACCAAAATGGGAACTCATTCGCACGAAGGTTTTCCGTGCCATGCAATCGAAGGGAAAGCGTGCTTGCGAATTGGACAATGCCACGATCGACGCAAAAGCCGATGCCATCTACGAACGCGAACTTGCTGAATTCGAAAATCAGCAAAAGAACCCTTTCGGAACACTTGCCACGGAGCCAATGCGATGATTGCACCCAATGCAAAAAATGATCCTTTGTTGCTCAAGGTTGAAGACGTTGCAACGATGCTTGCTATCTCAACTCGGCAAGTATTTCGGCTTTCCGATTTGGGCAGAATGCCAAGGCCCTTGAAGCTGGGCGGGTCCGTCCGTTGGCGAAAAGGGGACGTTCAAGCCTGGATTGAAAAGGGTTGCCCAAACTGCGATCCGATGCGAGCCAACAGCCAAACCGGCTGATACAATCATTGACCACGGATAGCCCGGCCAGGCGACAAGCCGAATTCCATCTTCGGTTTCCGTGGTCTTTTACATTGATGGGCAACTAGATGGAGGTTGAAGCAATGGCGACTGTATACCGCAAAACGGTTACTCGATCGATTCCCGACAATGTGGAACGTATCGAACGCAAAGGGGTTCTATTCGTTCGATTTACCGCCAAGGGCGAACGCAAAACGGCACGGGTTGTTCTCGGCAAAGATGGTCAAGAGCGAATGACCACCAAGGCGGAAACGTATACCGCCAAGTATCGCGACCATTTGGGAATCATTCGTGAGGTTGCGACAAGTTGCCGGCATGAAGACGCCGCGAAACATGTCCTCAAGGAAATTCTTCGGCGCGAGGAGTTGTTAAAGGCGGGAGTCATCACGTCGGATGAATCGACGATTGCCAAACAGCAACAGGTGACAACGGATGTTCATCTTGCCGCTTACGTCAAGTCGATGGAATCGGCTGGAGTGACAGCCAAGCACATTGCAGACAATCAACAAAAGATTGAACGTCTTATTTTGGAATGTAAATTTGCGAGACTGAGCGACATTCGACGGGAGCCAATGGAAACTTGGTTGATTGCACGAACAACCGAAGGAATGGCCGCCAGAACTCGGAACGGCTACCTGCAGGCGCTTCGAACGTTTCTTAATTGGTGCATTCAAACAAGCCGATTAAACAGCAACCCGCTTTCCAGAGTTGCCAAGGCGGATGAAAAAAGCGACCAACGCAAAACCCGCCGCGCGATGACCGAAACCGAGATTGGCCAATTGTTGCAAGTTGCATTGTGGCGACCGCTTGCCGAATACGGCCGTAAGACTGTTGCCGGCGATTCCACCAAGAAGCGATCCAATTGGACCTATGAAGCGCTTACCCTCGAAACCTTGGAACAATGCTGCGATCGGGCAAGGGAGCGACTGAACGACAACGCCGCATTTCTGGACGAGCTCGAACAACGCGGTTATGAACGCATGTTGGTTTACAAGGTCTTCATCCTAACGGGACTGCGATGCAACGAGCTGCGATCGATCACACTTGGACAATTGCACCTTGACGACAAAACGCCAAGTATCGAATTGCATGCGAGGGACGAAAAGAACCGCCAGGGGTCCAACGTTGCCCTTTGTAGCGATCTGACAAGCGAGTTACGCGATTGGGTCGAGCGAACGAAGTCATTGACGGAACGACACGTTTTGAAGACTGGCGAGCCGATGGAATCGCGACCGCTTTTTAATGTTCCCGCCGGGTTGATTCGAATCCTCGACCGGGACTTGGCAACCGCCGGCATTCCCAAGACAGATGAACGGGGCAGAAGCCTGGACGTTCACGCATTGCGAACGACTTTTGGAACGATGTTGAGCCAAGCGGGAGTTTCGCCGCGCACGGCACAAGCTGCGATGCGCCATTCTCGAATCGATTTGACGATGAACGTCTACACGGATCCAAAATTATTGGATGTTGCCGGGGCTGTTGAGTCATTGCCAAGCCTATCCGCTTCGAACTCTCGACCGTCGGAACGGATGCAAGCGACCGGAACGGAAGGACCCGCGCGAAATGTTGCTCCAATTGTTGCACCAACTTTCGGCAAACCATGTCAAAACATGTCAATTAGTGGCAAGAATCAAGCCATAGCGATTGCAATCAAAATCGAGCCGAATAACGAAAAAACCCTGGAATTCACAAGGAAAACCAGGGTTTTTGATAGGGGTGGAAGACGGGACTCGAACCCGCGACATTCGGAACCACAATCCGACGCTCTAACCAACTGAGCTACAACCACCATGTACAAATACGAGTTTACTGGCTTGCCATCGGTCCGTCAACATACCATCCCAACGGTGCAAACTGTAAAAAAACCGTACCGTGGTTATTTCCCAGACCGTTGGCAAGATAGGCTATTTCCCGGACTCCTTCATCCGTTGGCATTGCGGACAGAAAAAGGTACTTCGCTGAGCTTGGACAATCCGCTCAATGACTCCCCTACCGCAAGTTCGGCAGGGTTCGTCCAAGCGATCGTAGACCTTATGTTGATTCTGATAGCTTCCCTCTCCATTGATGGCGTTGCGATAAGTACCGTCGCTCAACGTGGAGCCCTCCTTTTCGATCGCCTCGTTTAAGATGCGAAGCGTTTCACTATGGATGCGTTTCCAAACCGATTTGCTTATCGAACGACATCGCGAAGTGGGATGGACTTTTGCTGCATGTAGTATCTCCGCCGCATACAAGTTGCCGATTCCGCAAATACGCTTTTGGTCAAGCAATGCAACTTTGACTTCGCGATCAACGTCGCGAAACCTCTCAACAAAGGTTTCGAAGTCAACGATCGATGCGTCCGGTCCTAGTTGGCTTGGGCCGAGATGCAACTCGACTTCTTCCGGATTCCAAAGGCAAACTGTTCCGAGCCCGCGACGGTCCCAATAGAGAAACCGGTCTACCTTGGCCCCGCTGAGTTCAAAGATGACACGCGTATGTTGCTCGCTGGGCGGATCCGAAAGCATGGCGATACCTGCCATCTTGGGTTGCATCACGATGGAATCTTGCGTGCTCAATCGCACCAACACTCGTTTTGCAATTCGGTCGACCGCTTCAACCCTCGCGCCGATCGCTCGTTTGCGAAATTGTTGGATGCTAGGTTCTATTTTTATCGGCCGATATGGAATGATCGGTTCGAGAATCGCCGTGATGGTCCCGCCGATCGTCGGCAGCAGACCACGTCGCATGGTTTCAACTTCCGGCAGCTCAGGCATGGCTTATGGGTGTCGCGATTTGTAAACGGACGCCGGCTCGACCATTCGCCGCTGATCGATCGAAAACTCGCCATCTGCATACTTGCGAAAAAAACAGCTTGCGTATCCCTCGTGGCACGCGGCCCCCAATTGATTCACTCGCAACAAAATGCAATCCGCATCGCAATCGATTCGAAGCTCGACCATTTCTTGGCGATGTCCGCTCTCCTCCCCTTTTCTCCACAACCGATTTCGCGAGCGGCTGAAATAGGTAGCAAAACCGGTCGCGATGGTTTCCGAATAAGCCTCTTGGCTCATCCATGCAAACATCAGCACCTGATTCGTCGATGCGTCTTGAGCAATCACAGGCAAGAGCCCGTTGATTCCTTTTGAAAAATCGGGCCCGGTCATTGCCAAGGTCGCTTCATGATCTCGTGAGCGATAATGGCCATCCGCAGTGTTTGTGGATCGCGAAGCTGTTTGATCATTGAAACCGAGGAAACCTTGGCGGACTGTTGAGGTTCGGCAGCCGCAGTCGGTGTTTCCAAAAGGTTCGATGGTTGGTCCCGCTTTTTGCCGGCGGCTGTCACTGAGTTCGCAGTTCGAATTTGGCCGAGTTCGTCCGCTTGACGAATACCCCGGCTTAGGTTTCCCGAAGGAAGGTTGGTAGACAGATTCCCAACCGTCGGCTGGTAAGGTGTTCTATAATCAACCACTTGAGCGGTCGGCAACTCCGGTTGAAGACGGGGTACTTCGGGACGAAGGCGCGGCGGTTCCTTTATCGGTGGCGGCGCAGGTTTTGCAACGGGCCGCTTCTGCTGCTGTCGTTGCTGTCTGCGAAGGGCAGCTTGTTTCAGAAAGTCATCTAGGTCATCAGCCATCGTTGAAAGTTCCTTGTTGGATCAATGGGACTTAGATCAATTGGATCGGGTTGGATTGGATGGTCCGGTGGTGCTCGTACCAGCGATGCTTTGTCGCATTTCGGTGTCGGCCGTGATGTTGCGAAGTTTATAGTAGTCCATGATGCTTAGTCGACCGCTGAGCAGAGAGTCCGCGATCGCCTTGGGGACGGACGCTTCGGCGGCGACGACTTCAGCACGGCTTTCTTCGATTTTGGCTATCATTTCTTGTTCGGTCGCGACAGCTTCCGCGCGTCGACTTTCGGCTTTGGCCCTGGCAACGCGAGTGTCCGCTTCCGCAAGGTCCGCTTGCAATCGAGCTCCAATGTTTTCTCCAACGTCAATATCCGCGATATCGATGGAAACGATCTCGAATGCAGTTTGGTCATCCAATCGGCTTGCGAGCACGGCTTTCGAAATGACGTCTGGGTTCTCGAGGACGGACTTGTGGCTAGCAGAGGACCCAATAGCGCTGACGATCCCTTGACCGACTCTCGCGATAATTGTCTCCTCGGTTGCACCGCCGATGAGGCGTTGAAGATTGGCACGAACGGTTACGCGGGCTTTCACTTTGAGTTGGATGCCGTCTTTGGCAATGGCATCGAGAAAAGCAACCGCACTTCCTTTGGGCGGACAATCGATGACCTTGGTATAAACGCTCCTTTGAACTGCATCCAACACATCTCGTCCAGCCAAATCGATGGCGGATGCTTCACGAAAGGACAACGTAATTTGCTTGCTTTTGCGAGCAGCCACGAGAGCCCTAATCACCAACGGGACATTGCCTCGGGCAAGATAATGTGCCTCAAGCGACTTGGTCGTTAGGTCCTCGTCTTTGATACCTGCTTGAACGGCCATGATCTTACTGCGAACAATGGTGCGAGCATCGACGCGTCGAAACAGCATACCCAACAGGTCGATCACGGTGACTTTGGCACCGGTCATAACCGCCTGGATCCAAAGCCAGAAGTACCTAGAAAAGATAGCCAAAAAGATGATCACGAAAACGAATGCAAACAACCCAAGCACGAGAGAAATCGTAAAGACAACTGGATTCATGGTGATCAATTCTTGGGCAAAGGAGGGAGCTAACGGTCTTTATTGAAAAGGGTGATTATTATTTGGCTCGCGTCGCCTTCATGATTTCACCACCCATGTAGAACTGCAATTCCGACGGATTTCCTGATTCGTCATATGTTAGCGTTAGTTTGCCCGCTGTGTATTTTAGCCCGAACTCTTCCTTGCTATGCGGGATCATTTCAAGCGGGGCTGCAATCATCGAAAAGAACAATTTGTTGTCCTTTTGCGAGATTTCCCATAGCCCGCCTGAGTTGCGATTGTACTTGCCAACGATTTTGGCTTGTTGCTCAGGAGTGAGAGCTACGATGACAGGGTCATACGGTTTGTCCGGTTGCGTAATGGTTTCGGCAGGCAACTCGCGGAGCCAAACATTTCGGTACCGAACTGGATTGCCATGATCTTGAAATGAAAGAGGCAATTTGTCGGCTATTTTCTGATACGTTCCATGTTGGATCCAGGAAGTTGGACCAAGCGGTCGCACATTGTCTTGGACTAAAACGCCATTGTGAAGTACTGTGATTCTCGCCGGTTGCAAGAGTTTACCGTCGTCCTGAAAAGCGGGTTTGCGATAGATGATGTCATAGGCCTGCCACTCTCCGGGCTTGCGAGATGCATTGACGAGGGGAGGGTACTGGCCATAGACGGCTCCCGCTTGCCCGTCTGCATAAGTAACATTGTCGAATGAATCGAGCACTTGGACTTCGAATAGGCCTTGTAGAAAGACACCGCTATTGCCTCTGCCTTGGCTTTTTCCTTGGACTTGAGCAGGGGCGGCCCATTCGACGTGCAGTTGCACATCGCCGAAGGACTTCGCGGTAAAGACGTAACCGCTGCCCGGCACGGATTCCATAACTTCGTCCTTGATGATCCATTTGGCAGGTCCGCCGTCGACGGCACGCCATTCGTCGAGATTCTTGCCGTTGAACAAGACGACCGCGTCGGACGGAGGCGCAAGCGGCAGATTGGACAAGCCTGGCGTAACGACTTGCGGTCGTTGGCGATCCCAATCGTGCGCTTTCCAACCCGTTGGAAGCTGTGCACTAGAAACGGAACTCAGTTGCATTTCAAGGCTTATCAGACCCAAGCAAATAATACCGAAACGTAATCCGCGAGAGAAATTCATCAACTGGCTACCTTTGTTTGTGAGGATGGAGGCCGCGTTTGCAAGACCGACCACGAACCACTCATGATAATCAAAGAATCCTCATTCGGTAAAGCGAACCCTAGTGGCACAATCCCTACAACCGCAATTGTCTGAATTTGAGTTGGATTCTAGGACGATTCGCAGAAGTGGAAGGGGATTGATTTGCCTGCAACCGGATTCCGTTCTACCGTTCTTCAAGGTCAAAAATGCGAACGAACGCAGGAAAGAACAAAGCCCAAACAGACTCGCGCCCACCCAATTTCGTTTCGGAATGTTCGGAAATGATGGAAACAAACAATCCAACCCAATGCGACGTCGATTTTTCCCATGCTCGCCCGTGGCCGGATGGGACTGCGCCGAGCGTGCAACGAAACGACACTTTCCCAGAGGCCGAAACCGAATTGGCTATGGCTCATGCAAAGTCGGGCATTGTCGCGAGTTTGTACGCCTCGTTGCGAGCCAAGCATGGGCCCGCAGCTTCCCACTCATTGAGAGTTGCACTCTGGGCTTCCGCATGGGGGGTTCAAAACCAAGTTCCGGAAGAGCAACTGCAGTTGGTCGAAGTGGTCGGCCTATTGCATGAAATCGGCAAAATCGGAATCCCTGATCGCGTTCTGCAAAAGCCGGAGATGCTAAACGAAAACGAACAAGCCATGATGGACCTGCATACTCAGGTCGGATTGGAAATTCTTAAGGCTGCCGGTGCGTCTTGTGAACTGCTGCTTGCTATTGCAGGCATCGGCACCAGCTTTGGCTCTTCGAGCGAGAGCCATTCCAATGAGATCGCGTCGCTCGCAAGTCGTTTGATCAATATCATCGACGCATACGATTCCATGACGATGCGGCAAGGGGTTCGAGAGCCAGTTTCCAATGAGACTGCCTTGGCCGAATTGTTTCGGCTTGGCGGATCGCAATACGATCCTCTGCTTGTCCGGTCGTTTGCCGAAATCGTATTGAATCCACAACCCGAACTTCACGTCTGTGCCCATAGTCGTTGGCTCGCAGAACTTGATAGCAATGGGCACAGTCGCTTTTTTGGGTTGAATCACGATCCTACAAAAAACCGACCAACACAAAGTGAATGCCAGACCAGCGCGTTGGTAAATACGCTAAACGAGACGTTCTATCGACGCATGATGGACCATGCACAGGATGGTGTGATTTTTATCGACTCCGAGTTTAGAGTACTTGATTGGAACAGTGCTGCAGAACGGATGACAGGTCGAACAGCAGAATCCGTTTTCCATAAACACTGGATCCCTTCCTTGGCATGCCTTTGCGATGCCCAAGGATTTGCAATCGACGAATCTCAGTGTCCTTTCCTGGCGTTGATGCAAACCGGAGAAAAAATTCAGAAGAGATTGACCATTCGACGCGACCCTAGCTCGCCAACGATCCATGTACAAGTGGAAGTCCTACCAGTCCACAATGAACGAGGCTCCCTTTGCGGCGGAGTTCTCATTCTCGAAGACCTTAACGAGACGGCCGACATTGAACAAAAGATTGCACATCTGCGAGAACGCGCTTCGCAAGATCAACTCACCAAGATCGCGAACCGAGGCGAGTTGAATCGCCAACTTCCGGAATTCGTTGCCTATCATCAACGCACCAGCCGACCTGGCAGCGCAATCATTTGCGACCTCGATTACTTCAAACGCATCAATGATGATTTCTCGCACCAAGCTGGTGACGAGGCGCTGATTGTCTTCGCAAGTATTCTGAAAGACTCGTGCCGCGAAACCGACTTTGTGGCTCGGTACGGTGGAGAGGAATTTGTGATACTGTGCGGCCAATGCGACTATGCCGAAGCCAAAAAACTTGCGGAATCGATTCGAAAGCGTTTGCAAAGAACTCCCATCGCATCCTTGGGGAATGCATGCATGACTGCCAGCTTTGGTGTAAGCACAATCTTGCCGGAGGATACTGAAGAATCCTTGATTGGACGTGCTGACCGCGGGTTGCTCATCGCGAAAAAAACAGGTCGTGACCGCGTAGTAGGACTTGGAATGGAGGTCGCTAAAGGGAGTGACAGCAAATCCGACCTAAACAAGTTGAACAGTTGTCTTGGCTGGCGAAGTTGGCTCACGCCTCCTAATGAACTCGTCCAGCAATTTGAGTTGATTACCAATGTTCCTCACAGCGTCGCTCTCGAAAAACTCAAGGGCTTCGTACAGGAATTTCATGCGACGGTAGTGCATGTGGAGTTGGGCAAGGCAGTTCTCGAAGTCGACTGCAGGAACTCACCCCTCCCGCAAATCAAAAAGGAACGTCTCGGAAAGTTCAGGCTTGAGATCACGACTGCCGAAGTTGAAATGCCATCGGGGGGAAAAAAGAACAACGTCAAAATCTGTACTTTGCTCGATGTCAAAATCTTTCCCGTTCGCAACAGGGATCGAAGGAGCGATGCATTGCTGAGTCAAGTTTTGCGACTGAAAACAGCCTTGCAGGTATACATGATCGCCTGCGAAATGGACGACGACATTCGGGCATCCATTGTTCGCCACATCAAACTGCATAACGATTCGCGATACTAAGGTATTGCTTATGCCGTTTGTTGAGTCTCCACGGTTGCAACATGGAGCAAACCACAGATTGCGACCGTATCTGCATCGGGATTGATGATTACGATCTTGGTTTTCGTCAGGACGACGTTTTCAGGATGTCGCGCTTCATAGCGTTGGCCGCTGGACATTACCACAACGAAGGGTTCAAACGGTTTCGCATTCAAAAATACTCGCATCGATTGTTCATTCATTATTTTCATTCCTTACGAAGGACGCATTCCCTATTCCGACCGTTGCAATTCTACTCAAGCAACGATCGCCACGCATCCGTTGAGCTCAATTTCACCGAACGCGGAGCAACGCGAGTCACCGAGCGCCGGCGAGCCGCGTTCGCATGCTGGTTGCGATTATCGTCCGACGGGGACGAGCCCCGTCGAAACGAACACCGCCGTCCGACGGGGGCGAGTCCCGTCGAAACGAACGACGCCTCAAGGCGAGACTAAGAATCAAAGGCCACCACGCGGCTCGCCCGCGTGGAGCCTTGATCGCAACCAGAACGCGAACCCCATACGCAACGCCGCCACCGCGTGGCTTGCCCACGTGGGGCGATGATCAGACCGTACACGCCACCATCTGATCAGCATCCGACGGGGATAAACCCCGACGTGATGGCGAGCGAGCCGCGTTCGCATGCTGGTTGCGATTATCGTCCGACGGGGACGAGCCCCGTCGAAACGAACACCGCCGTTCGACGGGGACGAGCCCCGTCGAAACGAACGACGCCCCAAGGCGAGACTAAGAATCAAAGGCCACCACGTGGCTCGCCCGCGTGGAGCCTTGATTGAAACCAGAACGCGAACCCCTTCGCAACGCCGCCACCGAGTGCCCGGGATGTCGAAAAGAATCCTTAAACGGCTTGCATCATTTCGCACTCCTTCGCCAATCGCTTACGTGCAACGTGCAACCTGCGCTTGATCGTTCCGATCGGTGCAGCGAACGCATCGCTCATCTGATTCAAGCTCTGCCCGTCCAAGTAGAATGCGACCAACGTCTGTCGGTCGAGATCTCCCAGTCGGTTCAAGCCTTGATGAACTTGCATCTTTTGCTCTCGGGTCAAAACCGCTTCCAACGGATCGCTATCGCATGTCACCGTCGCTTCCAAGATCTCATGATCTACCGAAGTTGGCGTAGGTCGACGCGTTGCTCGATTGATGGCCATTCGGTGGACGATCTGGCGCAACCAACCGCCAAACGCTTCTGGCGCTTGCAATTGATCCAATCGGCGAAACGCTTGAATGAAGACGTCCTGGCTGAGCTCTTGGGCTTCATCCCAGTTCCCCAATTTCTTGTAAGCGATCGACAACACGTGTTGTTGGAATCGGCAATAGATCTGATCCATCGCAGCTCGATCGCCCGCTTGCGCTTGGGAAACCAAATCAACGATGTTCGTCTCAGTCAAATCGTCGTAAGTATAACTTCTGTCGGCAGTCAGGGTCATCATCAACTCATCTCTCGTTGAAACCCGCCGACCGCTCACACCTTTTGTGGTACGTTAGGCCGCTCGGATTGGTTTGGGTTCAACGCGATGGATCTTTGACAGGGCAAACAATCTATCGACTTCTCGACACAACAGCGCAAACGAAAATGGTTTGGCAGCGGACGGGCTGTGACGATGTTTGTTCTGAATTTTGCTCAGCAACTCATTTCAATCGCAAAACCACTACGAGGCCAGCGAGTGCAATATTAGGTGCAGAACACAAAGACTTAACGCGTGCCAATCGCCTTTGGGTACGGTTCGAAGAAGTTGCTTGGCGATTGACTTAAGCAAGTTCTTTTTTTTCTGACAAAACGGCTTTAACTGCCGCGTTTGTCAAAGGTCGAGGAAGGTTTGGAACATGTTGCCGGTGACATTTCCGGCCGCATGATCCTTATCCATCCTTGGGACCACGAATAAGAATCGGGGCGTTCATAGCCCGTCCGCTTGTTCGACGTACCTAGATGCGCATGTAGAAGGTCTGTGAGGAGCAAGCGCACCTGATTGACAACTGCAAACGCGCAATCTCGCACTGAAGCGACAAAATTGGCAGATCGTTGAGCAATATTCAGTTGACGCATGACTTACTCCCAGCACCGTAAAGCGCAGATCGAGAGATGACTTAGAAACTAAACTGTTCTTTCCACAAAATTTGGACCGAGGTCCAGTTCGCCCACCGAAAGGATGAGTCTCGGCAAGCTACGAACTCAGAGCATAATATCGTTGATAAGGTTCACAAGGAAAGCACTATTTTTAGAAAATTCCATTCCTAAGGGAATATATTCATCGAGGAAAGGCATCCCGGCTGTCAAGCGGCAGAGCTCTCCGCGCGATTTTGCCAGATGCTTGTGGTGCGGTATACGTTGCACGAAAGGAGGACGAAAACCCCCTTTCCGGTCCATTCCCGAATAGCATTTATTGCTGGAGTTCCCTACAATGCGACTCCTCGCGAGGGATTGGGATTCGTGCGGTGATTCCGCAATTCAACTCGCTGGGAAAGTCATCCGCCGCAGCTTTGTGACAAACAACCATTCACTGTGCATACCTCGAAACATCCAACGCTTGATTTGGCCGACTTGCTTGATAGGTGGAACGCGCTTAAGCTCGAAGTGGACTCGAAACTCGACGATTGCTTGCAAAGGCGAACTGCGGACTGCCCAGATCGTTTGCGAGAAGCCATGCGATATTCATTGCTTGCACCCGGTAAACGCCTTCGCCCAATCCTCTGTTTATTAAGCGCCGAGGCCCTAGAGTGTTCTCCATCGATGGCAATCAACAACGCTGCGGCTTTGGAAATGATACATTGCTATTCGTTGATTCACGATGATTTGCCCGCGATGGACGATGATGATTTGCGACGCGGGCGTCCCACTTGCCATATCCAGTTTGATGAAGCGATGGCGATCTTGGCTGGCGATGCTTTGCAGGCGTTGGCATTTGAAATCATTCTCGCGGACGCAATCAACCCGACGACTGCGGCAATGAGTTGTTTGGTGCTGGCGAAAGCCGCAGGTGCCGAGGGAATGGTGGGCGGACAAGTGGACGACTTGCAAGCCGAAAAAAACGGGGGTGATGCAACGTTTCTGCATGCAATACACGCACGCAAGACAGGTGCTTTGATTCGGGCGTCGGTCGTTTTGGGGGGAATTGCGGCCAATGCTTCCCCGGAACAACTTGAAAAGTTGGCAAACTATGGCGATTGCGTTGGAATTGCGTTCCAAATCGTGGACGATCTACTAGACGTGGAAGGCTCCTCCGAAAACACTGGAAAGCGAACCGGAAAAGACCACCAACGTGGCAAATTGACCTTTCCTGGCATCTATGGTGTTCAGGCGAGCCGCGAGCGAGCCGAACAATTTGTTGAACAGGCCATTTCCAATGTGGAAGCTTTTGGTCCGGCAGCGAGACCACTCAAGCAACTTGCACACTATATCACGGCTAGGAGTCACTGATCCTTCATGCATGAACTGCTATCGAAGTTAGAGTCGTCGGAACCCCTCAAGCGGATGTCTACCAAGGAGCTCGAGCAACTCGCTACCGAAATCCGAGACGTCCTTTGCAATTTACTTGCGACGCGTACCGCTCACTTTGCATCCAATTTGGGTGTTGTTGAGTTGTGCCTAGCGTTGCACAGCGTCTTCGACTTCAAAAAGGATCGGTTGATTTGGGACACAGGGCATCAGATCTATCCCCACAAACTAATCACGGGCCGCTATCACGAGTTCAAAACGATTCGCGAACGAGGCGGACTCATGGGATACCCGAATCCTGCCGAGAGCGAATACGACTTGTTCATGACGGGTCACGCAGGTTGCAGCGTTTCCACCGCGTTAGGCCTCAAGAGTGGCGATGATCTAAACGACGAACCTAGTCGACGAAGCGTTGCCGTCATTGGTGACGGTGCATTCCCATCCGGAATTGTCTTCGAAGCCATGAACAATGCTGGCGAACTCAATGCAGATTTGATTGTGGTGCTCAACGACAATAAGATGTCGATTTGCCCTCGTGTTGGTGCGGTTGCAAATTACTTGGACCGATTACGTACCAATCCGTTCTACACGGGATTCAAAAGCGAAGTTGTGCGAGTTCTAAACAAGCTCCCTTTGTTCGGTGATCCAACGGAACGTTTGTTGGCACAAATCAAGGAAGCAGTCAAAGCCGGAATGGTAGGCGGCATGCTCTTTGAAGAATTCGGGTTCCGGTACATCGGACCGATCGATGGACATGATATCCAGCTAGTCCGAAAATACTTGGAGATGGTCAAAGATCAGAAGGGCCCAACGCTTCTTCATGTGGTCACCGAAAAAGGCCGGGGCTACAAACCAGCCGAAAAAGACCCCGTCTACTTCCATACCCCTCCGGCATTCGAAGACGAAGCCGGGTGCCCCAAGCCATTGAGCGTTGGCGAAAAACCTGCTTTCACCAACTATGCTCGCGATGCGATCCTCAGCCAAATGGACCGCAACCGCAAAGTTACCGTAATGACCGCTGCGATGTGCCAAGGAAACAAATTAGAGCCGGTCCGCGATGCTCACAGCGACC
>JAIPFP010000154.1 GCA_021736575.1 Pirellula sp.
ATTTGCACATGAAAGACATCTCTGCCATGGGTGACAAGAACACCCCGATCGAAGCCGGACGGGGAATCCTCGACTCGAAATCCATTCTTGCCGCTCTTCTCAAAATCAAGTTCCAGGGTTTGGTTGGCTTTGAATACGAAAAGGATAGCAAGGACCCAATCCCCGGACTCGCGGAATCGGTAGGTTACAACAAAGGCTTGTTGGCTGGAATGAAGTAGTTCTCTACGGTCTTCACAATGCGTCCGCCATGGACACCCGGGCCTGGCCCCATCTCGATAACATGATCCGCACATTGAATCATTTGCTCATTGTGCTCGATGACCAATACAGAATTCCCTCCATCGATAAGAATGTCGATGCAAACAATCAGTCGCTCCACATCGCTGAAGTGCAAGCCCGTCGTCGGTTCATCCATCACGATCAAACTACCTAATGCGTTCGATTCCGTCCTCGATTCCAGATAGCTCGCAAGCTTGAGCCTCATCGATTCGCCAGCGGAGATTGACCCCAGACTTTGCCCCAACGGCAGATAACCTAGCCCAAGATCCAGCAACGGCTTCAACTTGTTTTGAACGTTTCCACAACCGCGAAAGAACAATTGGGCTTTCGCTACACTCATATCTAAGACCTCGGCGATGTTGACGTCGCGATAGCGAACCTCAAGTACTTCCGAACGAAATCTTTTGCCATCGCAATCCGTGCAAGGCAATTGCACGTCTGCCAAGAACTGCATATCCACCGTTGTATATCCAAGCCCCTCGCACGTCGCACATCGCCCGATTTCGCTGTTGAAACTGAAGTGCCCGGCACCGAATCGTCTCGATTTTGCATCGGGTGTCTCCGCAAAGACCTTTCGAATGTCATCCATGGCCTTGGCATACGTGGCCGGACAACTTCGCGACGAACGCTGTATGGGGCTTTGATCGATCGCGACACAACCGAGGATTTGCTCAGTACCTTTGAGCCCAACGAATGGCAAAGCCTCGGTTGAATTGTCCCCGAAAACATGGTTGATTGCAGGGCACAGAGTATCTAAGACCAACGTGCTCTTGCCGGCACCACTAGGCCCGGCCATCACGGTCAAGCATCCGAGCGGAACCCGCAAATCGACACTCTGGAGATTGCGACCACTCGCGCCGTACAACTCAACCCATCGGTCGCTTGTGCTGCGAAAATGTCTCCGCGTTGTTCGTTCGCCACTCAAAAAGCGACCCGTCTCACAATTGCTCTTGAGAAGCTCTGACGGTGTTCCATGAAATGTGACCTGCCCACCAAGTTCGCCAGCCTGTGGACCTATTTCGATGACCAGGTCTGCGATCCGCATCAGATACGGTTCATGTTCCACTAGGATCACCGTGTTTCCGCGATCTCGCAGCCCCAAGATCGCGTTTGCCATCCGCTCCGTGTCCTGCGGATGCAGACCGACGGTTGGTTCATCAAATACATAAAGCATATCCACCAGGCTTGAACCAAGCAAAGTCGTCATCATCACTCGTTGCGCTTCGCCACTGCTCAGGGTGTGCATCGGACGCGACAAACAAACATACCCTAAGCCAACCGATTTAAGGTATTCGATCCTGGAAGCGACCTGGCGCATTGGTTCCGATGCCATGTACTGGGACTTATCCTCGGCGGCCAGCAACGCGAACGATCCGTTCGTTTTTTGATTTTCGCTCTCAACCTTTTGCGGAAAACCCTTTGGCCTGTTGGGTGCTAAATTCGAAACAACGGCTCCTAACTCGTCGATCGTCAAATCGCAAAGATCGGCAAATGTTTTACCTCCTACACGATACGCTAGCGCCCCGCGGTTAAGTCGTTGGCCACCACAAGTTGAGCACGTTAAATAGGTGCGCCATCGAGCCAGAAAGGCCCGAATATGCATTTTGTATTTCTTGCGTTCCAACCACGCAAAGAATCCATTGAGTCCACCGAAGTTTTTTTCTGGCACTCCCTCCAGGATCAGCTTCCAGTGCTTGTCTTTGATCTTCGAGACAGGAACATCCACGGGAATCGAGTATTGAGCCGCAATCGCCAGCAGTTCCTCCAATTCATGCGAATAGGCAGGGGTTCGCCAAACGGCAATAGCCCCGTCACGCAAGCTCAGGGATTTGTCTGGTATGACCTTCGTCATGTCGATGGAAATCGTCTCACCAAATCCCTCGCATGTTTCACATGCTCCAATCGGATTATTAAAGCTAAAGAGCCTTGGCTCGCTGGTTGGGTAATCGATCTTGCAGTGCTCACACCGAAGTTCAGCGGAAAATCGATGAACGCGATAGTTTGTTCCATCGATGCTTTGCTGCTCACTTGATTCAACGGTTGCTGGTGAGCTTTGAAAAATGGAACTTGCTTCGGCAGCTTCGCTCAAGATGATCGCGCAGTGCCTGCCATGACTATCTGCGTGTTCGAACGCGATTTCCAACGACTGTGCGACTCGATCGGGTGGCGCGACATTGCCACCCAACTTCACCCGATCGACAATGACGAATGCGAATCCATCCTCGGTGAAATGCTCTGCTAAGCGTTGTCGATCGTCGTCTGCGAGATGAATCGTCGTTCCGCGCGTCACCAAACGCACAAATCCATTGGTTTGCAAGTCAAAGAGTTGCTCGGACAAATCCTTTTTCGTGTTCCAAGAAATCTCGAAACCGATCATCGCCCGACTCTCCGCGAGATTGCTAAAAAAATCGGCTACCGTTTTGGGAGTGTGCGGCTCAATTTTGCGATGGCACTGATAACAATTCAACTCTGCGTGCTTGGCGAAGACGATCCGCAAGTATTCTAGCATTTCGCTTGCAGTCCCAACGGTGCTTCGATTGTTTCGCGAACGCTGTTCTCGCGTAATTGCGATAGAGGGTGGCAGGTTGGTGAGTGAGTCGAATTGAGGCTTATCGATACGTTGCAGGAATTGGCGGGTGTATGCGGAAAAACTTTCGATGTAACGTCGTTGCCCTTCCGCGTACAGCGTGTCCAACGCCAACGACGTCTTACCGCTACCGCTAACGCCGCAAATGACGGTAAGTTTCCCGAGCGGAAAGTCCAGGTCAATGCCTTGTAGATTATTCTGATGGGCACCGCGTAGCGATATCATGCCGAGCGGCGGATTTTCGTTGATTAACATAGGATCGCTATTCTAGCATCGACAACTCCATTTTCACCCCGAGTATTCGCACCAAATCGCAAGATCAGAAAAGCCGGCAATCTCGACGTTACTCCGCTAGCTTTCCATCGCAACTCGTCAAACTTGTCGCAGTTACCCTAACGCGTTAGCCGATAAACCATTTGGGAACGGTCTCTGGGTTTGAAACTTCACAAATCAAGGCGACTGGTATCGAACAAACTGCGGATGTTGCTAGGACGATCGTGTAATGGATCCTGCTCACTTGGACGAACTTGCAAAGCTTGAGGAAAGCTATTGGTGGCACGTTGCCAAACGGCGATTGGCCATGGACGTCGCTAGCAAGTTCGCCGCACCGCCTGGCCTCATCGTCGAAGGTGGAGTGGGTGGTGCTCGTAACTTGCTTGAGTTTCAACGCCTTGGATATCGCGTTCACGGCCTCGACTTGATGCCGGAAGCCATCGAGTATTGCCATCGACGAGGAATTGAACGAGCGGATGTACATGATTTATGTCGCGCGTGGCCGATCGATCCCGGTTCGGCATCGTTGGTCGTTATGCTCGATGTTTTAGAACACTTAGCTGAACCGGTGTTAGCGTTGAAGCATGCTCAGAACACATTGGCTCCGAATGGATCGATCCTGTTGACGGTTCCCGCTTGGCCGTCGCTGTTCGGCGAGTGGGATCGGCGGCTGGGGCATTTCCGTCGCTACACGCCGGCGATGCTCAAACAGCATGTCCACAGCGCTGGCTTGACGATGCGATGGCTCAATTTCTGGAACGCGTTCAGTTTACCCCCCGCAATTGTGCTCCGATTGTGGCAACGTTGGCTGCCCAAGAGTCGAGCCGCTGAGTTCCCTCGCGTTTCGCCGATCACCAATCGATTGCTCTCAACGGTTGCAAATTGGGAGCGGGCCTTTCTTCGTCGCTGTCCGTTGCCGACTGGACTTTCGTTAATCGCTGTTGTTGGAAAGTCATCCTCATGAATCATTCGCCGAGAAAAATACTGGATCGAGATACGTCAGCAAGACCCAAGCAACCCTTGGTCTCAGTCGTAATGCCTGTGTTCAATGAGGTTGCGATATTGGACCGGCTAACGCGCGAGGTTCAAATTGGGCTGACGGCGGCCAAGGTTGCTTGGGAGATCATCTATGTGAACGATGGTTCCCGGGATGGCAGTGGCGAGCTTTTGAACGCGTTGTCGAGTTCCAACGATGCGATCAAGATTGTTCATTTGTCGCGAAACTTCGGCCATCAACCTGCGATCCATGCGGGCCTGACGATTGCCAAAGGGGATGCAACAATCGTCATGGATAGCGACTTGCAAGATGATCCAAGACGTCTGGTCGACATGATCGATGCATGGCGCGACGGATATGATGTGGTCTATGCTATCCGAGAAAAACGCAAAGAATCACTGTGGAAGAGGTGGCTTTTTGATGGTTTCTATCGAGTCCTAAATCGCATGTCGGAAACGCCCATTCCGCTCGACGCCGGTGCGTTCAGCCTGATGGACGCTCGGGTTGTGCGACAAGTATTGAAGTTGGGCGAAGTCGATCGATTTTTTCCTGGCCTAAGAGCGTGGGTGGGTTTCCGACAAACGGGAATTGAGATTGAACGCTGCTCGCGCCACGATGATGAGCCGAGAGTTACACTGAAGCAACTCTTTCGACTTGCCAAGACCGCGATCTTTGGATTTTCGCGAGTTCCATTGTCGATGTTTTATGCGATCGGGCTTGCTTCGATGGGAATATCCGTGGCGTGTGTTGGATACGCAGTCGCTAGTAAATGGATTACCGGAATGGCCATTCCCGGCTGGGCGTCGGTTACTTCGGTCGCGGCATTCTTCGGGGGGCTAAACGCATTCGGTATTGCCATCCTCGGCGAGTACGTTGTGAGGATTCATGATCAAGTTCGGAATCGCCCAACCTTTGTCATCGATAGCGTGGTGCAAAGTAAACACATGGTGCAAAGGAATGGAGATCAGGCCGAGGAGGTTTGGCAGCAACTAGAGGACCTACGTGATTCACTGGGTGGCTTGGCAGACCAAACTCAGCAGCAAGTGGCACAAGGCTCATGATGTTTAACAGTCAGCCGCTTGCTGTCTTGGCGATAGGACTATGCGCATTGATCGGCTATTTCAAACTCTTCACCACATGGGCGCCGTATGACGACGAAGGCTACGTGCTGGTGACGTTGCAACATTACGCTCTTGGTTTCAAACTTTACGACGATATCTTCACTCAGTATGGTCCAGCCTTCTATCAGCTCGAATCCGTTCTTCGATGGTGCGTTCCACATGAATTGACAAGCGATGGGCAGCGTTGGAAGACTTTGGTTTTTTGGCTCTTTACCGCCATCGCGGGGGGCTGCACCTTGGCTAGACTCACCCGCAATGTCCGTTTCGGAATCGCGGGTGGACTGGTCCTCTTTGTGCATTTGGATCGACTGGCGTTAGAGCCTGGGCATCCACAGATGTGGTGCGCATTGATTACGTCACTCTTGCTGTGTTGGTTGTCGCAATCGCCCTCCTCAAAAAAATTGGGTACCTATTGGTTGATCTCGGGTGCATTGTGTGGCAGCCTAGCAATGATCAAACTCAATGTAGGTGGCCTTGCATTCGGCGGCGTAATCGCTGGCATCGTCTGGACTCAATTGGATCGACATTCGATCCTCGGTCGATTTGTCGAACCTCTTTTTACGCTGCTATTGCTTATCGGACCGTGGGTGTTGTTTGGAAGTGTCCTAGGCAATCCAAATGCGTGGCTAGTTCCATTTGTTACTTGCGTGTCGTTGCTTTGGGTACGAAAGCAGTGCCTCAATCCCATGTCGGTCGACGCAGATAAAAACCGTGAGGCACTTGTTTCATTGCTGTCTCTCGGTGCAGGAGCAGCGGTGGTTGCATCGACAAGCATCGCAATCGCCCTGTCGCAAGGAGTTTCGCTCGGCGGACTGCGGCGCGGCTTGTTTGGGCAGCATGGCGACTTCATTCGGCAGTTTTATCATGTTGCGCCATTGCCGACGGTGGCTTGGCTGCTTGCCCTCCCACTGCTGTATTGTCTGCTTGCCGCTAAGTTTCCCTCTTTACCACTCCCAAGCCAGGCTGAATTGAATCGCGGGCTGGATATGGTAACCATCTGTCTCGGGATTAGTTGTATTGGATGGTTGCTGCTCGATTGTGGCTCGCAACTTGAACATGGACTCATTCCACGCGGCGCGGCTGGCATGTTAGCGGGAGTTGCATGTTTGCTGGCTTGGAGAGTGTTGAACTTCCAAAATTCGGTGAATACGAGTGTGAGGAGTTCCGTACCTTCTTTAGTCTGCGTTGCGGTGCTAGCCCCGTTGGCCGCCTTTCCAACACCTGGAACGCAAATGGCGGTAGGGACCATTGGCTTGTGGATCGTGATGGGCGCTATCGTCTTTCAGACCGCAAAGGAAACAAAGTTCGGGACTGGTCCTAGCATCGTGTTCGTTTCTAGTTTTGCCGTTGTTTTGATGGCGTTGATGCCGGCTTGGTTGCGATGGTCGCAACGTGCGTCGTTGGGGCTAACCGGTGCAAAGTCGCTGCGGCTAGATGCGGAGGAAACGCATCTCTATCGAGGAGTGGTACGAGCGATACAATCGAGCGGCGCAGAATCCATTGCGTTCACATGGCATAATCGCAATAGCTTTTATGGCTGGTCGAATTTGCCCCCCTTGTCGCCACAGTCTCCCACCTTTTGGCCCTATCTATTATCGGCCCAACAGCAGCAAAGAATCGCCCAGGACCTGACTCGATTCGAACGCATTGCCGTGCTTGATGAGGCATATCGACCCGCGTTTCTACCACCTGAGTCGCATTTGCAACAATTCCTTCTCGACAGCTGCACGCTGGAATCTGCGGTTGATCCGTTTGGTTTGAGAATGGTTCGGAGGGAGCCTGCAATTGCAGAAATTTGCGATAGAACTGACGTTGTGGTCGAATAATCCAGGCACAGAGCGATGATGGTCGATTGTTTTCTCCGGGGGATTGGTTACGCTACGGTCACCAATCGACTAAACATTCATTTAATACGTTTGCGGAGAGACTCATGGGAGTGCGGCTGAAACTGTTCGTGATGATGGTTCTGCAGTTTTTCATCTGGGGCGCGTGGCTACCTCTGATTTTCGGTTATTTGCCGGGACTTGGATTTGCCCCATGGCAGCAGTCCATGATTCTAAACGCGTTTCCCGTAGCGGCAATCGTCGGGATGTTCTTCAGCAATCAATTTGCAGATCGAAATTTTGCGGCCGAAAAGTTTTTGGCGTTTAGCCATTTGGTTGGAGGACTGGCGATTCTGGGATGTGGTTTCGTTACGGATTTCGCCTCATTTTTTGTTTTGATGCTGGTTCACTGCTTACTTTACGTCCCCACCATTTCGATCACCAATTCGATTGCATTTGCGAACATGAAAGATGCCCAAAACGAATTTGGGATTGTACGCATGGGAGGGACTATCGGCTGGATTTTGGCCGCTTGGCCATTTACGTTTATCTTTGTTAATTGGGAAGCGGTTCAGGCAGCCAACCCCGGGGGCATTGTAGCATGGATTGGATCTGCTCTGGCAAACCCTTTGCAAGGTGAAGCGTTGAAGAGTGCGACGAAATGGACGTTTGTGGTCGCAGGGATTGCCTCCCTGTTGCTAGCCGCATTTAGTCTTGTATTGCCCCACACCCCAGCAAAAAAAGCGGAAAAGGGAGAGGAAACATTTGCTTGGTTCGAGGCTGTTAAACTCCTGAAGCATCCATTCGTGCTTGTCCTTTGGTTGGTAACGTTCCTGGATTCGTTTGTGCATAACTGCTATTTCAATTGGACAGGCCAATTCCTTGGTACGCCACAGGAGTCCGGTGGTGTAGGTATCCCTGGCAATTGGATTATGCCTGTCATGAGCGTTGGTCAATTGTTCGAGATTCTCACGATGTTTATTCTCGGCATGACGCTCAAAAATCTGGGATGGCGAACGACCATGATCGTTGGCATTCTTGGGCACGCCGCGAGATTTGCTGTCTACGCATTTCTCCCGCAATTTCCTGTGGTGATCATCGTTGTGCAGATGCTTCACGGAATTTGCTATGCGTTTTTCTTCGCGACCGTGTACATCTTTGTGGATGCGTATTTTCCAAAGAATGTTCGCAACAGCGCCCAAGGATTGTTCAATGTCATGATCTTGGGTGTCGGGGCGTTGGTTGCGAACTCGATTTGCCCTTGGTTGTTTCAGGAAGTATTCACGCAGAATGGTAAAACGGATTTCCGCGGTTTATTCCTTGTGCCATGCTTTGTTGCAACGGTGGCTGCAATCGCGCTTGCCATCTTCTTTCACCCACCCAAAAGCGGCAACGAGGATGTGTCCATTTCCGCTCCTTCGCATTAGTGGAAAGTCTTGGGGTGTTGGGGAAGTTGGGCAAACGCCGACTCTAGCCGGAAAACGTGAACGATCCACAGGTCAAGCCTGTGGGATTCAAATAATTTCGCGAAGGGAATCGATCTTGAATCTTTTTCGAAAAAAAGTCATGATCGATTGATCACAGGCGGGGAAGGATTCCCTGTATGAGTGACGAAGTCTACAAAAAAGCAAGGAAGCAACGTACCGATGCCGTACAACCCTTATTGGTTTGAATCGTTTGCGCCTTGTCTTCCCTGGATTGTTCCGGCAATCGCATTGATCGGACTTTGGGTTGCCAAGGCCACGGACGACTGCTTCGTTCAGCGAATCGCCGAACGCATTTACTTTGCGGCAATGTTGCTTGTGGCAGCGGTCACGCTTCGCACCGTCGTCGAGAATGACGGATGCTGGCTGTTGCATATGGCGAGTATGGGTATCATGGCACTGGGCGCAACGTCTTCTCATGCCAACTACGCAAGCTCCGAGGTTGAGTCCGACGTTGAGTCCGACGTTGCCATGTCCGAAATTTGATTCCGGTTTCTGATTCGTATTCTTCATGTCACCACTTCCGCGAATTGCTGGCCTTTTTGGACGGCTTCAAGTCCCGATTGGATTTGGCCTGCTGCGTTTGTCGACCGAGGGCAGACCCTCAGCCGACGAAGCAATCTCGCTCATCCATACGGCCCTTGACCACGGTATTCGGCTGCTTGATACGGCCGACAGCTATTGTCTCGACAACAAAGATTTCCACTACGGTGAACGCCTCGCCCGACTAGCCATCGAATCCTGGCAAGGTCCACGCGAAGAAGTGCGAATTGCAACCAAAGTTGGCTTGGTGCGTCCAAACGGAAAATGGATTCCCAATGGAGCACCCAAGCATATCGCAAAGTCAGTCGACGAGAGTTTAACGGAACTCGCCACGGAACGATTGTTTTTACTCCAATTGCACGCCCGAGATTCTCGCGTCCCATTGGAAGAAACACTGGCTGCACTTGCCGAGCTTGTTAGGGCTGGAAAGGTTGAGCACGTCGGTCTTTGCAATGTGGGGCCTGCTGAAGTACGACAAGCCATGCGGCTCTTTCCAGTTGCTTCGATCCAATGTGAATTGAGCGTTCTTGCTCGCAAATCGGCAAGCGACGGAATGCTGTTGTTAACGCAAGAGCTTGGAATTCCATTCCTTGCTCACAGACCCTTGGGTGGCTATGCCAAAGTAGAGAAGCTCGAGTCGAATCGAGTTTTAGTACCTCTCGCAAAACGACATCAAACGACGCCGCACGAAATCGCATTAGCAGCCTTGCTGAATGCAGCTCCCAATGTGGTGCCGCTGGTTGGAGCAACCAAACGGACGAGTTTGTTGTCGTCGATTCATGCAACGCAAATCCGATTGGATGTCAGCGACCAAACGGCTTTGAGCATCAAATACTCCTTTGAAGCAGACGAAGATGCCGCCGCGACGATCCGCCCAACTACGATGCCAGCGGGACTTCCATCCCTCAAACCTAATCAAAGTCCCGGCGACGAACCTGAAGTGGTTTTGCTCATGGGGATTCAAGGAGCAGGCAAATCCGACTTGGTACAATCCTATGTCGATCGAGGATACGTACGGCTAAATCGTGACTTGTTGGGTGGCAAGGTAGACGATCTGATCGGGCCTCTTCGAGAAGTGCTTGAGCAAGGTCAAAGAAGGGTTGTTCTCGACAATACTTACCCAACACGCATCTCGCGGGCGAGCGTTGTTCGTGTGGCTCACGCGGCTGGTTTGCCCGTACGATGTCGTTTCTTGGACACCTCAATCGACGACGCGCGGATCAATGTCGTGCACCGTGTCTTGGAGAGATACGAACGACTGCTCGGTCCGTCCGAGTTAAAAGAGCTTGCCAAACAAGATCCAAACTTGCCCCCTCCAGTCGCTCTGCAACGTTGGCTCGATACCCTGGAACGACCTCAAGAAGACGAAGGGTTCTCGGCCATCGACTCGATTCCCTTTGTTCGACGAACGGTTGACGATCACAAGCAAAAAGGTCTGTTGCTCGATGTCGATGGGACTTTGAGAACAACGCGAAGCGGCGAGATCTATCCTCGCTCGGCGGAGGATGTGGTGCTGTTGCCGAATCGGCGAGAGACGTTACAACGATGGGTTGACGATGGCTTCCTGCTTTTCTTCTTGTCAAATCAAAGCGGAATCGCTTCCGGCAAGCTCAGCCAGACCGATGCGGAAGCAGCCTTTCAACGCACGGTTGAGCTTTTGGGTTTGCCGGTTACGGAAGTGACGTATTGTCCACATCCAGCCTTTCCCGTCGGATGCTTTTGTCGCAAACCTCTACCCGGTCTTGGCGTTTATCTGAAGCGAAAATACAAACTCGATTTCGATCAATCGGTCATGGTTGGCGACATGGACAGCGATGCCGCGTTTGCGCGAGGCATCGCCGTACGTTATGTAGACGCGAATGAGTTTTTCAGTTAGCACTTCTCGATTCGTTATTCTCGATCGCAAATTCCACTATCGACCATCCACTCTTTCAAACGGATAGGCCAGTTGCCGGCAGCGTCCTTGGTGTTGGGTCGATATCCGAAACCATGACCTGCATTCGAATAGACATGCAGCTCGGCAGGAACGCCTGCGGCTTTATACTTGAGATACAAATTGGCCATTCCCAGAGAAATGTCGTCTCGATCTTTGGCCCCCAAGGCAATAAAAACGGGAGGCATTCCTTTTTCAACGGTAAAGCGATTGGAGCTACCTGGATAAATCAGCACTTGAAAATTGGGGCGACAACTCATTCGATCGACCGGGTTGGATGCATCGGTTTTGCCTTCATCGGATTGCATCGCGGCCAGGGCAGCAAGTTCGCCACCCGCCGAGAACCCGAGGACTCCTAACTTCTCCGGATCGACATTCCACTCTTTTGCTTTGCTTCGAATCATTCGCAATGCTCGACGCGTATCTGCCATCGCATGATCATCGACCGTGTAGGTTGAGCCTGGTTCCCGAGCGAGTCTATTCTTAAGAACAAAGGCGGCGATACCGTTCGCAGCAAACCATTCGGCCAGATCATAACCTTCGTGTCCCAAGCAGAGAACTCTGTGGCCACCGCCTGGACAAATCAGAATGGCCGAACTTGGCTTGGCATTGCCAGCATCCTTGGCTTGAACGAGGTACGGAGTGATCGACGGATGATGAATATTGGAGACATTGCACTTGCCTGGCCCAACATCTTCTTTTTCGGGCTCTTTCATCCGCTCCACTGAGCCGGGTGCACCTTCCGGCCATAGAAAAACAGGTGCCGGTCGTTCCGCAGCATTGGCACCACATACAAACACCATTACGCCAATGGAAAGTGCAAGCAGAGACTTCTTCATCGAGACAACTCCAGTTGAGAGGGACACTTCGACATCAATTCTGTACATCCATTGTAATCTCTGCTTCGAGCGATTTGGCTGGTGGCCTGAAAACAGCTCGGGTGGGGCGCCGGCAGTCATGCAATGGCTCGCTTTGTTAAGCCTGCGGGTCGCATTTCGGCTCGCGAGTGTTTTCGATTCAAAGTAAACAACTTGCGTGACTGGCACGCAAACAATGACCTGGAGATAGTATACAGATTCAAGTGGGATGACGAACGTTCAACGAGGCGCCTTATTGATGTGACATCCAGCTTCGGCGAGAAACTGCATGTCGGATATCATTGTCGGAAACTATTGCATCGCTTACGTAAGGCAATGATTGCATTTTCGCTTGATGTTGAAGACTTAGGCGATGAATCGGGTGGTGACGGACTGGTAGGTCAATGCTACTCACTCTATATGACCGCGGATTTTGCATGGGAGTTTGGAACGACTTGGCATCGAGCCCACGCCTACACCGATTGCGATCGAGGACGTTGTTCTGGGAACAAGAAACATTCACGTTTTTCTCCGTGTGCTGCTAGGTCAATCCACGGAGTGTGCCTGTACTACTGCCGAATCTATCCGCTTCCACGCCGAGATGTTGCAAGGCATTGACCCAAAGATTGCAAAGCGGAGGTGGATTCTTTGGGTCGAGAGCAAGGTGTTGTCCATGTCTGAACTTTGCACCTGACACGATCAAAGGTAGGTTTGTGGCATCATGGCTCGATGCGTTCCCCATCCCAGCGCCGACCACCGCAAACGTATGGTCTAACAACCGAGATTCGCCATCACCGGTCTCTTTCATCCGCCTCAGGAAGTCGCCCCATTGTCGCAACAGATCCCGCTCAAGTATCGCCAATTGGTCGATCTTGTCCGAATTCTGCCCGTGGTGGCTAAGATCGTGGTAAGCAAAGTTTGCCCCGGGCTGAGATGGTGCCTTGCTACTCCCTACATAGTACAGCGTCACAATACGTGTTAGATCGCTTTGCATGGCAAGACGAGCAACCTCGAGCAGCAATCCGAATCGAACAATATCTTCTCCGGGGCGAGGATCGTCGATGGGTGGCTTCCCCGCATCTGGCTTAGGCTGGCTGGCATAACTCTCGGCGCGGACCATCCGTTTCTCCAAGTCTCTTACACTGGAAAAGTACTGGTCTAGCTTATCACGGTCGGTCGGGCCCACTTCACGTTCCAATCGCTTCGCCTCCGAACCGATACGGTCAAGAATGGACTGCCCCTCCTTGACTCGCATCACTTCTTCCGCAACTTGTGCCGGGGTACCATTGATAAACAACTTGGAAAAGGCCTTCGCCGGGCTGGTTTCGGGAGGGATCGCCACTCCATTTCGGGAATAACTGCAGCTGTACGAGGCGCTTGTCGAAAAGTTAAGAGATGGATATCGCGTCGCGTGCCCAATCGCTTCGGCAGCAATTTGGTCGATCGAGGCCGTGTTTCGAAATGATGGCGACCCTGGATGAGGTGCTCCCGTAAAGAAGGACTTGTCGGACGCGTGGCCGTCTCGAACATCGGGATGGTTAAGCCCCGAGATGACCGTGAATTCGCTTTTGTGGTCTGAAAGAAGTTCCAAATAGGGTGAGGGTGTGTAGTCGTAGCCTGACTCCTCAGGGAAGAAAAATGGGGTATGAAAACTAAAGTAATTCAAAACCCCCAAAAATCGTTTGGGCTGTACAGCTTCCGCCGAAAGAGCTGGCTGCATGGAATCCAGCCACGGTAACGCCAAAGATATTCCAGCCGTTTTCAATAAGGTGCGTCTCGGAAGGTGACGTTTGTTGATTGAGTTCATCTTTGTGGCTTTCAGACCAGGACTCTGTGATTATTTATGTGTGAACATGCGGCTTTGAATGACTCCGTGGATCAAATCCCGCAAGCCGTAGTGACCATGGGCCTTCGAAACAATTTCATCCACAATTTCTCTATCGGCAAAATCTGGCGTCGCACCAGTCAAATACGTAATCAGTTTACTCACAACACATCGTGCTAACTGCTCTGGATCCTCGAGCACAATCTGTTTAAACCCATGGATATCTGCAAACTCTCTCCCATCCGCGAAAGCATAATTCGATTCGACAGGAAGTCCTTGAGAGTACAAACGCTCTCCACTGCCGGGGATTTTAACACTTTTATCGCCTGCGGTCTGAGGTATGGCGCGATAATGCGTACGCCAACGTCCGGTTACATCGTAGTTTTCTAGTGCAAATCCAGGCGGATCCAGTTTGGCATGGCACCCAGCACATGCAGGCTGGTCGCGGTGTTGCGCGAGCTGCTGACGAATCGTGGTTGCACCTCGAATATCCGGTTCGACCGAAGGGACATTGCTGGGCGGAGGTGCCGGCGGGGTACCGAGAAAACGATCGAGCACATAAGCGCCCCGAACCACAGGGGAAGTGGTCGTTCCATTGGCGCTGACTTTGAGAATCGCACCTTGCGTTAGAAAGCCTCCGCGTTTTGATTCCGGTGGCAGAAGTACTTTTACCAGCCGCGACTTCTCTGGTGGAAACGCGCTCTCGGATACAGGTGGATTGTCGGTCACAGACAAAATGTCGGATGCGGATCGACCGTCAGACACAGAAACGCAACTGGGGCGGTGGAACACTTGCGCCAGTTCGTAATGTTCCGCCAAGCGTTCGTTGAGCATTGCAAAATCGCTGTCCACGATATTGCTTACGCTCAGGTTATGGCGTACAAGCTCGGAAAAGTACTGCTCCGATTCGGCTACCATGCTGAATTGCAAGTAGCTATCGAATTCG
>JAIPFP010000155.1 GCA_021736575.1 Pirellula sp.
AATGCGCCCGACCATCCCGAAATCAATCAAACCAATGGTCCCATCCTCTTGAATGAGAATGTTTCCGGGATGCGGGTCCGCATGATAGAGTCCACGCACAAAGATTGACTCGATATACAATTCTGCAACTCGGCGTGCAATCGACGCGCGCTCCGCGAAATGGAGGGTTCCAGGCGATGCCAAGCATTGAATGGATTCCCCCTCGATCCGCTCCATGGTCAGCACGCGAGCGCTCGATAACTTCGCGAACACCTTTGGAACGACAATCCCCTTGGCATCTTTCAAGGCCGCCTGAAACATGAGCAAGTTCGATAGTTCTCTCGAAAAACTGAGCTCTCGTCTCAGGGTTCGCGATAGCTGCTCGACAATGGTGCGAGGTTGCCATACCGCTAGCTCGGGAATTCGCTCGGCCATCAGAGCCAGTCCGTGGAGTACCTCGAGATCCTCATTCACCTTGTCTCGAATATTATAGTGTTGAACCTTGACGACCACGCTTGACCCATCAGCCAGTGTGGCCGCATGCACTTGTCCTATCGAAGCCGAAGCGATGGGTTCGTTTGCAAAATCGAGGAATGCATCCGCCAGCGATTTCTGGAGATCGATCTCAACAATCGATTTGACCTTGTCGAACGGATCGGCTGGAACTTGCGATTGCAACAATTGCAACTCAGCGGCTTGCTCCGAACCAACAAGGTCGGGACGCAACGACAGCACTTGTCCCAATTTGATAAACGTTGGGCCAAGTTCCGTGAGAGCCATGCGAACGCGAGCTTCACGCGAATAGCTTGAAAGCGGAACGCCTCGATCGTCTTTTAGCCAGTCGCGAATAAAGTCGACTCGCAATCGACTCAGCCAATCAGCGAGTCCATAACGACGCAAAACGACGATGATTTCTTGCCAGCGCCGCAAATTGCGGTAGTAGCGTGGGAGAGCACTGATTCTCATTTAATGTTGGGGCTATCGCTGGGTGCTTCAGGCTTGAGTGCGTCCGCCTGTTGCTGCCTAACCCTCGCTTCGATGGTTTTTTTGAATTGCTTATAATCTACGTTTCCGAAATCGAAGATGGGAGCAGGACTTCCGAGCGTCTCAGCTTCTTTGGTTGACCACACCAGTTCGATATTCATCCCCAAGTAATCAATGGAAATGGTGTTCTCCTCTGGGAAGATCTTTTGAACAAAGCCACGATTGCGAACCGCAGGAAAATCGTCCTGGGAAAACAGGACTCGACCGTCACGAATGTCGACGATGGCGATCGACATTAAGTCGACATTAATGCCGACAATCTTGGATAAAGTCAGTCTTCGGACGAAAACTGCAATGGGAACGTTTCTATTTTGGGCGATCGGGAAGAAGAACTGCCGAACAAGGTTGTTCTGATTCCAGACTTGGCTTGCATCTTTCGCGGAGATTGCAATCATGCGGCCGGCGATGGGAGCAAAGTTGGGATCCGAAACGTCGGGACCAACCTCGATGTTGTCCAAACTCTGCGACGATGCGTTTGGTAATACAAGAATCGTGTCGCCGAATCTCTGGGCCGAAATAGACCCGAAATTGCCTTCGACTTTGACACGGGTGACAAACTCCTTTTGTTCGTCCAATTTCCAGTACGTTAAGTCTCCGGATGCTTGCAACGCGATTACGCCAGATTCGCCATCAAGTGAGAGTCGCGTGTCGGCGGAAAACTCTTTGCTGAATATCGTGCTGCCATCGACAGCGTCGATCAATCGCAGAGGATACTTCTTTTGAACGTTCGACTCCATCAACCAAAATCTGCCGATAGAGCCAACCGAATTACCCTCTACGTCAGGATTCTGGATTTCCTTGATGAGTGTCCCGTCTCTGCAATCCAAGTGCAGGATCGATCGATTGCGATGCACATACAGAATGTCATCTTGTGTTACAAACTGACAATTCTTAAATCCTGTACTTGTCCAAATCTTGGTCCCTTTGGTTAAATCAAAACAAATGAGCCTATCCTCGTGAAGTGCGATGATGCCGCTTCTAGAAACAGATACGACACGAAAGGAACCCTTTGTGGAGGGGAGTCCCCATCGATTTATAGGAGTAGACATGCTTCGCCCGCGACCGCGTTCATTCTCGGGAAACGCACCTTCAAAACTCTCTCGCCAAAGCAATCCGTCTTGATCGTCATTCGAAGCCAAAAGCGTATTAACTGCGAAGATTTGTCGATTCATCTCGATGAAGACGATGCTATCAACGGAATGTACGATTGGAATGGTTGCCTTTTCTTGGCTCCCTGGATCGATAAATAGTCGAAACTCTTCTTCGTTGGACGGACTGGAAAAGGTCCAGTTCCCTTGTTCGAAATGAACCGACCAGTTAGCAAGAGCTTTGCCAACTCTCATTTTCCAGCGGCAGGGTGTCGTTGATTCAGGCGTGTTCGGCAACAAAGGTACATCCGGTTGTGCCGTTGCCGTTACTTTGATTTTGCCCATGGGCCAAGCGGAATCCCATTTTGTTTGTGGCTGTTTGACAAACGGTGCAAGCGCCGCTCCCCCGGGAATGCTAAACGACGTTATGTCTCTCATTCCCTCCAGCATCTTGTTCAGCTTCGACAAGTCCCCATCCAGATAGGCCAAGGCCACGTCCAATCGTCCGGTTCTTGCATAGATCTCCGCCAATAAGGAACGACGCCGCAAGGAGGATTCCGAATTTGGGTCTAACTTATCCGACTTATCTGACTTGTCTGAAAAGCTACCCGACATCAGCATGCGTTCGGCTTGCAACAAGTCCCTTTGATCGATCAGTTCGCGCGCGGAATCGAACCGCAAACTCTCAGCCGCACCAATCGAATCCAAATGCTCGAGTTTGAATCGTCTCACATTAGGGGGAAGTCCGCGAATTGCGTTCAATCGTAGAGCAATGTTTGGCGTTAAGTCACCGATTTGGCTCGGAGTAAGTTTCTCATAGCATCGCCGGATCTGGCTTGCGATCCACCGATCCTCTTGAACAGTCAACTGGGGTGATTGTTCGACGAAATCAATGTTCGACATTTGCTCCTGACGCTGCGAAGTGCGAAGGTCCGACAATTCAAAGAGTTTTAGAAGTGCATCTTGAAATCGTTCTTGTTTCATCAGTCCTTGGGTCAGCAGACGCAAGTATGGCGATCTTTCGCGGTCGAAAGCCAAATCCTGAGCAAGACTAACACGATCCACATACTTGTCGAAATCTGCCGTCAACGCAGCGATACCAGCCTTGTTCATCAACATGAGAACCTCAGCGCTATTGGGATCGATCGCTTTGGCTTGATCCAGGAAGCTCAGAGCGGAGTCGAAATCGCGTTTCGCCAACGCTAATTCGGCTTGACGGGTTAAGCCGGACTTAGAAACCGATGACTTTTGCAATTCTTCCTTTAACTGGCTTTGAAAAGCTTCCCGCACCGAATAACAGTCCAGCTCGAATGGACTTGCGCATATCAGGCGGTCGCCAACGGAAACCAAGTTACCAAGCGGTTGTTCCATGCGTACCGTTTCCACGATCTCCCCTGTTTCGAGTCGGATCTGAACGATATCTTGCCCTGAGGTCGGCAAGTAATAGTTGTCCCCTTTGCGCACTCCACGCCCAACGATTTGATTGCCATTAGGCAATGCAACTGCTGGCCATTTGTCTTTACCGGTATTCAGATCCAAAGCGACCAAGGAAGATTGGCAAACAATAAATGCCATATTATTCCATGCGCATGCAACGTAACGAACTTGTTCAAGATTTGCCCCCGTTTGCCAAAGTAGTTTCCCCGTGTCTGCTGAAATAGCATAGACTCCCGCGCCATCCGGCGGAGCAACTAAAACGACTCCATCATGGATGAGCACCGACACGTCTGCCGACCTACCTAGCAGCGGGGAAAAATCACCAACCTCAACTTGCCCGAACTGATTGAATTGACTGGATGAGCCTGGCGTGATCTTCACTGGATATTGAAATGACCATAGCAACGCATGCGAGACGGCATCAAACCCGACAACAAAACCAGATAGCGTTGGACAAACGATAATGGATCCGTCCGCGGCTGGAACGACACCAATGCTTCTCCTCATTTGATCGGCAGCAATGGAACTAGAGTTGGTAACAAGCGGCTGCCGCCATCGGAGCTTGCCCGTTTTAGGGGCCAATGCGAAGAGATACACGTCGCTATTCAGTTCACCCAAGACCAACAGTTCATTGTCGTGTGGAAATGGTGCCCCAAGAAACAGGGCACCTGCCAGCTTGGGTTCGGTTAGACTTTTTTGTCCACCCACTTCCCATTTTAGTTTTCCCTCCTCTTGCACACTCCAACACTGCATCACATTAAAGTTTCGAGTTCCTTGCGGCTTTGTGACTCTGGCGTTCTGGCCTAGGGCAAAACTCTCCGCGATGTCGATGGCTGGAAGTTCACTAATGCTAAAGACATGCTGGCCGTCGCTGCTCGGCATACCGACAACGGTCTCGCCCCAGACTCTTTTCGCCAAGTAGTCGGGAGCCGCCAAGCTCAGCGAATGACTATCGCGGCTCGGAAATCGATCCATCGAGAAGCCCAAGGGCATTCCGCTAAAGAAACACTCCCAACCCAACTTGCCAGTTTGCGAATCGATCGCAACGATGCGTTGATCGTAGGTCGACGTGATGATCCATTGCCCCACGCTGATCGGATAGCGGGATGGAATAAACATCGATTTCCCATCCACTTGCTTCTCTTTTAGAGTGCGTTCCAAGTTCTCTTTGTGTTGCTTGGACTCGTGCAGCTCCGTATGCCATCTTAAAGTAGGCAGAGGCAAGCCCGCACTGGTATCCGCGTTGCGGGACGCGTTTCCGCCAAGATAATAGGGCTGTTTGACAATCCGTTCGATCGAATGACTTCCGTCGGATCCGATGCGTTTGAGCACATCCTGGATGCTGTCGTACACATCCTGAATGCGTTCCCGCGCATCCTTAGAGTTGGTGGATGAGTCATCCCAGCCCAGATTTGCTCCGTTCCAATTCAGTGAAACTTTGGCGAACTGTTGTCGAGTGTAAAAAATAATATTATGTGCTGTGGATTGCGCCCCTGCGGATTGAAAAGCAGCCGCAGTAAAGACACCCAGTTCAGGTCCAAGACGCGTGAGAGCGCTTTTCTGGTCAAAAGCCATCCGGAGAAAACGCGCCGCACGGCGAGCATCCCCCTTACGAAGCCAGTGCTCGCCTAGGATTACGCAAGCATCCTGTCCGGCTGTCGTAAAACTGAATTGGCCAGCCACCCGTTCCACAGACTCCCAGTCGGAATCTTCAATCGCTTTTTCGAGCGATTGACTCGCCCCCACTCCATATCGTAGATCAATGAACTTGGTAGCCTCCAAAGGGAGCGATTGAATCATCGCAATGGCTCGTCGAAAGACGCTAGTTTCTTTCGACGAAAGCGGATCGACCGTCGCAGGCGGATAGACCAAAAAGAAATCGATGCCGGTAAGGTCGTCATTTTTCGAATCCTCCAACCCCAGTAGCATGCCAAGCGTCAACGTTGCCTCGCTCCATTGAGCGTTGTCAATATTTGCCTGTGCCTCATCGAGAAGCACTTGAATTTCGCGTGGCATTGGCATCAAGATCCCTTCGGTCGGTAACTGATTCACGCGAGGAAATCGACCTTGCGCAACCAGAGGCTTGCCACCAAAGCATGTTAACGCGAGAGCGACCAGACAGACTGAACCGAGGCGTACCATAAACCGCAGTGTGCGGAACTGCATTGAGGGGAACTGCATTGTGGAACCCATCCGTTGGTTTTGCATTTTCTTGCGTCCGAGTAATTTCTTGGAATGACGAAACAATCGCTAACTACCCCTAAGTTTAACCTGTTCGCCCCCTTTATGCATTCCCGAACGCCCAGAGAAGGATGAAAGCGTATACTAAGACACAGATGACAAAGTCAAAGTAGTAGGCACATTCCATGTGCCGTCCACCTAGAATCCTGGCAAAAGCTTGATTGCGAACGGCACGGCGGAGCGTGCCTGCTTCTTTTGTTGGATACGGCACGGCGGAGCGTGCCTGCTACTTTGGTCGGTTGTGTATACTAAGGGTCACCCGTCTACTCCCCATTTGGAATTTCAAATGACCATCCCAAGTTGCTCCCGACTGCCCGTTCTGTTTTTCTTGTGTTCTGCGGCAATTTCATCTCTGACTCCATCTTCGCCGACCATTGCAGATGATTTGGAATTGAAAACGATGCGACAGTTGCCCGTCCACGAATTTCCAAACCGATTCCATCGGATTCCTTCGGCAGAAACCTGGAACCCAAACGAAGTTGCACTCATCATCTGCGATGTCTGGGACTCACACCATTGCGTCAATGCGGTTCGACGCGTGCAAGAATTAGCCCCTCGGATTGATGCGTTGGCGAAATCCTTGCGATACCAAGGAGCGACGATTATCCATGCACCTAGCGATTGCATGCCGTTCTACGAGTCTCATCCAGCCAGGGCGCGAGCAAAAGCCGTTCCAACTGCGAGCAATCTACCTAGTGATTTGAACCGTTGGTGCGATCGAATTCCAAGCGAAGAATCAGCCGCCTATCCGATCGATCAGTCCGAGGGGGGCGAGGACGACGATCTTATTGAACATGCTCAGTGGGCTCAAACCTTGGTCGCCGAAGGACGTAACCCGAAACTCCCGTGGCGTCAACAAATCCCAACCATCGATATCCAAGCAAATCGTGACTTTATCAGCGACTCAGGCAATGAAGTCTGGAATATTCTTGAGGCTAACAAAATCAAGCATGTTGTGATTTGCGGGGTCCATACCAATATGTGTGTCCTCGGACGCCCCTTTGGGTTGAGGCAACTCGCCAATCATGGCAAACATGTCGCCTTGATCCGTGACTTGACGGACACGATGTATGATCCCTTGAAGTGGCCATACGTAAATCACTTCAGCGGCACGGATCTGGTTATCGATCATGTTGAACGCTACGTTTGTTCAACGCTCACCAGCGATCAACTGTTCGGATCCGCAGATTTGCGATCGAATCCAAAGCTTGCGACACCCTTTCGTTTCTCCAAGGATCGGCGCCCGCACCTGGCGATCCTGATGGCAGAAGACGAATACCAAACAGCGACCACGTTGCCTACATTTGCCGCAACCTATCTTCAATCCGAAATGCGAGTCTCCTTCGTTTTCGGCGATAGCCAAGATAAATCGAAGGTACCAGGGATAGAAGCCATCGACGACGCGGACGCATTGCTGGTGAGCGTTCGTCGTCGTCCGATGAAAAAAAACGATTTGGATCGCATTCGGAATTTTGTCGCTTCGGGTAGACCGATCGTTGGAATTCGAACCGCCAGCCATGCATTTTGCTTGCGAAATGGAAAACCAGTGGATGGATTGGAGCAATGGCCCGAATACGATGCCTACACACATGGCGGAAGTTACACAAACCACTACGCCAACGATCTAGTTGCAACGATTCGCGATAAAAACGCCTCCGACCCGGTCTTCATGAGCAAAGGCTCTTTGTACCAAGTGAGCCCACTCAAATCAGGAACTCGCGTTCTTTGGAACGGCAAGGTGGAGGGGCAGGCTGAGGAACCTGTGGCTTGGACATTCGTTCGCGCAGACGGCGGCAGTAGCTTCTATACTTCGCTCGGACATCCGACCGATTTCGATGAACCGGCATTTTGCCTGCTGCTTGCCAACGCCATCCGAGGTGCATGTAACTTGGAACCTATTACAGCCCCGCAGTTAGCCTTGCAAAGCGATCGCTATTCGAAGGGTCATGGTAAGCAACGTTAGAATGATTTAATCAATAAGGCGATTTGGCAGACCGGAAACTACCAATCATAACCCGATACGTAAGTGAGGGACCTGCGAAATGGTCCCTCGCTTACGCTTCGGGTTGGGATACTGCAATCTGCCACTCGCCTAACTGTCCGTTTGCAATGTGGAAGACGAGGTTTTCATTGAGAGGCGTATGTTATCAATCCATCGGAGTGGTTGAGTGGCTGGAACTGCCGGATGCCACCATTGAATCGGATCGGGATGCGGTTGTTCAAGTAGAAATGGCAGGCATGTGTGGATCGGACTTGCATCCTTTGTTTGGTCGCGAGAAAGGACTCGATCCAGGCACGGTCATGGGGCATGAATTTGTTGGGAAAATTGTTGCGATTGGCTCGTCTGTCCGTACCTTCAGCGTCGGTGACCGAGTTTATTCGCCGTTTTCGACGAGCTGCGGAAACTGCTTTTATTGTTTGGGGGGACTTACAAGTCGATGCACCCTCGGTCAGCCGATCGGTTGGCGAAAACAGGGTCAAGGTCTGCATGGAGGGCAAGCGGAATTGATCCGTGTCCCACTTGCCGATGGCACGCTTGTGCGAGTCCCTGTGGGCCTCAGCGCCGAGTCCGCATTGCTGCTAGGCGATAACTTTAGCACAGGTTATTTTTGTGCCGAGATGGCGAATATTGAACCGAACGGAGTGACCGCTGTCATCGGTTGTGGTTCGGTTGGTCTGCTTTCCATTATGTCCGCTCAATTTCAAGGTGCACGAAACATTGTGGCCATCGACCCAGTGGAGGAACGTCGGCACAAGGCCATTGGACTTGGGGTCGTCGCATTCGAGCCTGGCTCAGCCGCACTCGACTGGGTGATGCAAAACACGTCGGGCCGAGGAGCGGACAGCGTCATGGAATTGGTCGGGTTGCCGGACGCTCAACGACTTGCGTACGAACTCATTCGACCGGGCGGAACCATGTCGGTGATCGGTTGTCACTCAAGCCCAACGTTTGCGTTTGCCCCATCGGAAGCATACGACAAGAATCTAACCTATCGAACAGGGAGGTGTCCGGCCCGTTACTACATGGGGCTATTGTCGGAACGAGTTATTCAACAAAAGTGGAACATCGGCGCGATGATTACGCATCGCTTTCAACCCGGCGATTGCAAAAGGGCTTACGACATTTTCGCCAATCAAAAACAGGGTTGCATCAAGAGCGTTTTTGAATTCACTTGAAGGTACACGGAGGGCATAACTAGACTAAACACAAAGGTCACAAAGGAGGAGACCACTCGCCGAAGGCCTCCCCATTCCGAAATGAAAGGCGTAAATTGACAGCATTTTCGTATCCGTACTGAACCGCAGTCGGAACAACACGCATATGCATTTCGGACATCCTTGTTGATACGTATATGAATTTATCACAGAACAACAGCGAGATTGAACAGACAAGCTACTTAACCCCTAGCAATGGCCTCTCGATTGCGACATTATATAACTCAGCAATGCGCTGAGCGGCCACATCACCAGCAACGACTGGCTGATTCACCTGATTCCATGAATACTGTATCGTCAACGACTTGCCGTTGTACTGCAATTCTGCGAAACATGGCAGCCGCATCCCATGTACCTCTGCCAATTCCACATTCCATATCTGAGCATTGTTTTTCGGGTGGGGGTCGAAACAAAAGTAGGTTGGCCAATAGTCCTTGGAGTCAACAATCAGCTCGAGATCGGAGTCTGGATGTTCGAAATGCAGTAAACCGTCGCGTGTTAATTTCACTTCCCTTTTAGCATCACTCTTCCACGCCAAGAAGTTAGAAATTGCGGACTCAAATGATGTGCTCCGTTTAGTGTCGCCGACGCTGGTTATGCCAGTGACTCTTGGATCAAAATAAATTAATGGTGTTTGATGTGCACGCAATGGCTGCATAAAACTCTTCGGACTTAAAGTCATTATTTTGTCCGAATCCCCAGAAATTAAGATTTGACCAGTCGTTCCTCTAAAGCTGGTTACATTTCCCTTGGTGATGTTGACCAAGTAATGCTGTTCCGGCCTGCAATACTCGATTGTTACAACGGCACGTGCTTGCTCTCCAACGTTTGGAAACCCAAGTAATTCAAGACTACCATTCAATGTGCACTCTACCGAAAATTGTACTAGTTTTTCTCTCTCGATTGCAATTCGCTCTATCAACTCTTGAAACGTCTTCGGCGGTACCCGAAGAATTTTTCCCGGACTGACAACACCTAAATCCCGCGGCGTATCGTCTCGAAACAGAACGCTCCTGCCACTTGCATCGACCGGTTTATCTTGAGCTTGAACAAATCGCGGACGCGCGAAAAAAAACACTAGTGCAACAAACGCAAACACTCTCATCCAGGGTTTCGGCGAAACCCCAAAACGTTCCGCAAAGAGCCGGTGAGCCTGCATGTCCATGGACCTTGTTTTGATGAAAGGTTTCTAAACAACTCTCCAATCGGATTAGAGCATAAAAAATCCGTGCATATCGAAAATTTCAAAAAAATGCAAAAAAGAGCAAATAAAGCCATTGAAGGTTGCCGGACGCACAACGACTTGCATACGACATCATTCGACCGGGCGGAACCATGTCGGTGATCGGTTGTCACTCAAGCCCAACGTTTGCGTTTGCCCCATCGGAAGCATACGACAAGAATCTAATCTATCGAACAGGGAGGTGTCCGGCTCGTTACTACATGGGGCTATTGTCGGAACGAGTGGTTCAACAAAAGTGGAACATCGACGCAATGGTTACGCATCGCTTTCAACCCAGCGATTGCAAAAGGGCGTACGACATTTTCGCCAATCAAAAACAGGGTTGCATCAAGAGCGTTTTTGAATTCACTTGAAGGTGAAAAACGGGAAGGAATTACTGCGACGGTTCTACAACGGCAGCCGAGCGGATTTTGACGATTGTGACTTGGTTGCCAATTTCGTTGTAGACGACTTCTGTCATTAATTCGCGAATCAACATGACGCCGCGCCCTCGCGGTTTGTCAACCAATTCGTCCGTTGTTGGATCTGCTACGTTACGGTGATCGAATCCAGCTCCTTCGTCGGTGATCTCCATCAAGACCTTTTCTGGAGTCACACGGAACACGGTATGCACCTTTTTCGACTCATCTCGCTTGTTGCCATGCTCGATTGCGTTGACGATCGCTTCCTCAATCGCCATCTGAATACGAAATAAGTCCGAGCCCTCCCAGCCGGATGCCGTGAGGGCAGAGAGCAATTCTTCGATTGCTGCGTGCCCAACGTCTAAGTCGCTTGAAAGGACTTTATCAAAATGCCAATGCTCTTGATCAGACGACATACATTATCCCCCGGGCTCGATTAGAGTTTGAAGGCTGCGATTGCATCTGCTTCCGTCTTGCGAAGATCTAAAACGCGGTCAAGTCGCGTTATGGTGAAAACTTCCTTAATTTCGGCACGCAAACAGCAAATCTTAAGCCGACCTGCGGCTGCTTTGACTTTCGAATTGAGCGAAATCAGCTTGTTCAATGCGGCGCTCGACATGAATTCGACGGAGTCAAAATTGAGCAGAATCATGTTGCGTTTCTCGACAAGTACAAGCGAATTCAGCTCTTCACCAAGCTGTTCGATACTACCTGAGTCGACGATCTTCTTATCGATGAAGCGAACAACACTGACACCAGAAACATCATCAGTAACGCTAATTCGCCTGTGGGTTGACATTTAAAATCTCTAATTAGGGGAGGGCAGTTCCGTCAATAGTGGTTGCAATCGCAAACTCCGGATCTGTAGATTAAACCACCTGGACCAAAGCAGCAATGAACCTAGCACATGGTTGAACCTAGGAATCTTGAAATTTTTTTTATGGCTTCCTGGTTTGTGGGTTGTTTGCGGGTGGCTGTTGTTGGTTCGGACTCGGCTTGACCTTTGTTTTTAGGCCTGGATATGGGGAATTGGAGTCCTCCATGGACAGAGGTTCGGCGATCTGCAGACCCATCAAAAGCACGAGCAGAAAGGTGACTCCAAAGTACATGGAATAGTGCATCAGAGACTGACCAAACTCCAGCTCCATGGATAGCACGGAACCGATTGTGCCGACCGCAAACATGATTAGAACGAAAATCGCAAACCAAATCGAATCGATATCTGCAAGCTTTTTGTTGCCCAGGTACCAGGCCAAAAACCAGTAAATGCCCCAGCTAGCCGCGAAAATCGCAGCGCATGTGCCCACACGAGCAAGTCGTTCTCGCCCCGAGTACTCAGCCAGTTCATCATCGTGAAAGAACGTGTACCCAATCCAAGCGAGAGGAAAAGATAATACTAGCACCCCCAAGACCAATAGCCACAAAGGGGGCTCTGCGAATCCAACCCGACCAAAAATCGCAAAACCAATCGAAAGCACGAACAGGATCGAAGCGACAATCATTTCGTTTTTCGAAAGTTTGAACTCAGCCCTCTTGAGCGGCTTGAGAACTGAGACCCCTTTGGAATCTTTGGGGCCGCTCACCTCCGGTGCATGAACAACAACTTCCTGAGACTTGTCAGGAACGACCAACTCCTTTTTGCATTTCGGGCATGGACCCGTCTTGCCCGCATATTTATCGCTGACGGTAAATCTTGTGAGGCAGCCAGGGCAGGTTACGGGAATAGGCATAGACAAGTTTCTGTTGGTGCGAGTTGACGAGGTCGCTGGCAGAACGATAGCTTGCTCTATAGTTAAGCAGTCCGCAAGATGACTTGCAAGCAGGCTATCTGCAAGCGAGTCAGAGCGTGAAGCCTTGGCGACCTGCTCTGTACCAGGCGAGAACGTGTGAATATTCGTGTCGAGCGTCGCACCCGATCGACAGCGGAGCCACAATCAATTATAAACGCTGGTAATAGAAACGACGCTAATCCGGTTGAATTTAAAAGTCAGAGGCGTCAGCGGTTTAGAATTCATTTTCCTTAAGAAGGTAACAAACATGGGTATAGGTATTGGTCTGCTAGTTTTTCTTGGGATAGTCGTACTTTGCTTGTTTTTTCTTGTTTCCTTGTACAACAACTTGGTTGCGTTGCGAAACCGATATAAGAACGCGTACGCGCAAATTGATGTTCAGCTCAAGCGACGGTACGATCTGATTCCCAATATCGTTGAAACCGCCAAAGCGTTTATGTCTCACGAACGCGACACACTGGAGGCGGTGATTAATGCACGTAACACAGCTATGTCCGCAGGTCAGAAGGCCGCCGCGAATCCTGGCGATCCAAACGTGATGCAGAATTTATCGACTGCGGAAGTTGCCTTGGCGGGTTCGATGACCAAGTTTCTGGGACTTGCAGAAGCTTATCCCGAATTGCGTTCGAATCAGAATATGTTGGCAGTTCAAGAAGAGCTGACGAGCACCGAAAACAAAGTTTCGTTTGCAAGACAGGCGTTTAATGATGCCGTCGCGACCTACAACACCGCCTGCGAATCGTTCCCCGGTAACGTGATGGCTGGCTTTGGAAGATTCGAAAAAGCCAGCTTCTTTGAGATCACTGCACCGCAAGAGCGAGAAGTTGTCAAAGTTAAGTTTTGATCGCAGTTTGATTCGTAGCGCAATAACTCTTTTGCTTTGACGAGGATTCGTTGTGGACTTTTTTGATCATCAAGAGCGGGCTCGCCGAAACACGGTGTTGCTGACGATTTACTTTGTGCTCGCGATTATCATGATTATCGCGTGTGTCTACTTGGCGGTCCTTGGGATACTCGTCTTTGCCACGGATGGGACAGAGCAACCGATTCAATTCAATGGCTGGCACCCCGAGTTGCTCGGGAGCGTGGTGGTCGTGGTCGGTATCATTGTCGCTACTGGAAGTCTCTATAAGATCTGGATGTTGGGTGGGCATGGAGAGACGGTAGCGATTGCTTTAGGTGGTGTCAAAGTCCCTGCGAACACGACGGCACTCGAAGAGCGAATCTTATTAAACGTGGTCGAAGAGATGGCTCTCGCGTCAGGGACACCTGTTCCACCGGTTTACATTCTGGAAAACGAATCGGGTATCAACGCTTTCGCAGCGGGGACGAGCCCACAAAACGCTGTGATCGGTATCACTCGAGGTGCGATCACAACACTTCGCCGCGATGAGTTGCAAGGTGTGATTGCTCACGAGTTCAGCCACATTCTCAACGGCGATATGAAACTGAATTTGCGTTTGATGGGATTGCTACACGGGATTCTTTTAATCGCTCTAATCGGTTACTTATTTATTCGATATTTGAGTTTTGCTTCGATGAGAGGTTCTTCGAGAAGCGATGATAACAAGGGAGCGGCTGGGGTGGTTGCTGCTTTGTTCCTACTCGGATCGGCATTGATCGTCATTGGGTATGTCGGGGTTTTCTTCGCGAACATGATTAAGTCCGCAGTTTCGCGTCAACGCGAGTTCTTAGCGGATGCTTCGGCTGTCCAATTCACTCGCAACCCGAATGGAATTTCCGATGCGTTAAAACGAATCGGTGGTTGGAAGCAACACGCTCGGCTCACGAATGCTCGGGCTAGTGAGTCGAGTCACATGTTCTTCGGTGAGGGAGTCGCGTCGTTCTTGTTTGCGACTCATCCACCGCTGCCTGTGCGGATCAAGCGAATTGAGCCGAATTTTCAGGGCAGCTTCACAAAGACCGAGCCGGTGACACATTCGGTTTCGGAACTGATCGATCCAAATTCGCTTTCGAGGGCGAGAGCTTCTTTTGCCGGTGGAACAGCAGCCGGCGGAACGGCAGCCGGTGGAGCAGCCATTGCTAGTGGAGCAACAACTAGTGTGCACCAAGCGGCTCTCGCTGGTGCCGTTCAACATGAAC
>JAIPFP010000156.1 GCA_021736575.1 Pirellula sp.
CCACATGTCGCCCCGCCAGGTTTTTCCAAGCAATAATGTCCCTGTAGTTCAGTGCAACAGCACGGACACGTATGAGCACGCAGTCGGGGGGTATTTGGGATTCGGAGATGTCAGGAACAGGTTCGAGTTTTAGGTTGTAGGAGGCCTGATTCGAACGAAAAACCCAGGATTGGTAGGCCATGAGATGAGAATCCTCTGGAAAAGCGTCTGCTTCGACTTGCCGTTGTGAACCTCTAAGGTATCCTTTTGGGTGACGTTTGTCTGGAGGGTAGGCGAATGGCTAGCGGCTTCATTGGAAATGAAGTGCCCCGTAAGGGGTTGCGGGTTCGATCCCCGTGCCCTCCGCTTTGACAGTTTGTGAAAACGAGGGAATCGGATGCCGATTCCTCTTTGTTTTTTGGCGATTCCAATCTTGGCCATCGCCCTCTTTGCCTGAGAGTCGCACAACGCCTCAACATCTAAAGGGGACGCAGCGCTGCGTCCCCATATTGCTGCTTGAACACTTTGCTGCGACACGATGTGTTCAGTGTAGAACAGTTGTCCTCAACTGTTTCAGAAGCAGGTGCAAACTTCACTTCAAATAAACGATTGGGACAATCGTTCTACAATAGATAAACGATTGGGACAATCGTTCTACAATAGATAAACGATTGGGACAATCGTTCTACAATAGGGTCGACTACGTGGCTGACCGGATCGTTGACGAGTCGGAGATTCGCCGTGGAAACAGTTCCCGTATCAGAACTTGGCTGGAACGATTCTCGCCGTGACACGACTTCGGAAGACAATCATTTCCCCGTCAACCATTTCGACAGTATAGTCGGGGATATGCTGGTGCAATTTGTCCTCGCCTGCTTGGCATGGCATCGTTGTCGATGGCGAAGGCATTGCCAAAGCAGTTACTCGGCGGGCGTCATTGCCTTGCGAAGGCGATTTGAAAAATCTTGCGGTTCAAGCCATTCCATCGCAGTGATCAAACCTCCTCATCCCCCGACCCCTTCTCCTCCTGATTACAGGAGGAGAAGGGGGGAAAGACAATGCGCGTGGTTCTAACTCCCGGTTTTCTGGAGATGTCGTCGTAGAGTAACTGGAACTACTTTTTACGAGAAAGTTCAGCGCAATCAAGGGTTCGCCATTGGAAGCTCAGGACACGCCCTCCTGTGCGGAATCGATCCAAAATGAGCCAATGTCTCTTGGCAACCACTTGAATGGCTACTTTAAAATCTTCGCGGCTTGACTACGCACTCTCGCGTCCTTGCCACTTTTGGCGAGCTCTTCCACTCGCGACAATTGATGCTGCTTGACTTCCGGAAAGGATTCCAGAAATCGAAGTCCTTCCAATTGAAGTCTCGCATCCTCAGAATGCAAACCCTTCAAAGCCCGGTCTCGCATTTCCGGGGATACATTCTCGGCTGCTCGGGTTTGCATTGGCGGCGTTTCTTGTTCTTTGGACGTACATCCCAAGATGCTGCTCGCCAGCGACCAGCCGACTATCGCCATTAAAATGAGCCTCATTATTCGTAGACCGTTCCCTTGCCGGAAAACCACTTGTCAGTCTCCACTAGGTCCGTGCCAATATACTCACCAATGTCCCCCAAATGAGATTTTTCACGTTCTTTCTCAATCGCTGCACTTGTCCAAGGGCCCATCGGATTCCGCTGCATCGAGATCCCTGCTACGTGTCCATCTAAAAATACGGCGTTGGCAATCATGCCTTGATGCCTAAAATGGACCGATGGAAATCGCCCCGATGGAGCTTCGAGGTAAAACGTCTCGGTGACTTTTCCTACGGCAGCACCAAAATCATAAATCGCACCTGCATCACCAAAAGCAACCGTGTTGGTCGTGCTCGGGAAGTCTCGCAGTTTGTAGGTGATCGGTGTCAACAGATCGAGCGGATTGGAACCAGCCCAATTTGGATTCACCCCGGGCCCACAGTACTTGTAGTTGTAGCCGTAGCCGGACGTCGCCCCGGCATACTTGGGGACAAATTGGGTGAAGTCCGGGCAGGTCATCACGGCAGTGTTTCGTTCCATATACGGCATCAGAAACCCGTTGGAGGCTACGACCTGCGATTCGCCAGCGGCCAGTGTCGCCGGGTTCTTCAATTCACCGAACCAATAACGTTGCGGATACCCGCCAATCATCCAGTTGTACGTGCTAACCGGCATCAAAGCCCTTTGAGCGTCATGATACGACTGCAACGCTAAACCCAGTTGCTTCAAATTGTTGGCGCACTGAATGCGCCTCGCAGCGCCACGAGCCGCCTGAACGGCTGGCAACAACAAGCCCACCAAGATACCGATGATGGCAATCACGACTAACAACTCGACCAGCGTAAAGCCAGCTCGACTAGAAAACTTCTTCATACTGCATCTCCCGCCGAGTGGCACGTGCCGCACTCTCGAGAGTGCAACCATTGCGCTCGGCCTAAAGTCATAACGTAGCATCAGCACAAGCCACGAAAAATCTGGGTAGACGTTAAATCTAGATAGACATTCGGGCAGCGCTCAACGATCACCCCAAACCCGGGAGGCACAAAATCGTCTCATTCGAAGTAGGTCTTCTGACTTACTGCCGATTCATACCTCGTTGCCTTCTCGCTCGCTTCCAAGCAATGGCACTTCAACAGAAGGAGATTTGAATTTTTACTCTAGTGAGTCATTGGCAGATTACAGCGGCCGGACCGTCCCGGATTCACACCGGAGTTCCCTGTTCACGGGGCGATTTGTTTCGCCCTCGTCACTTTGAACGTGCGGATTGTAAACCTGCAAAACCGGCCCCGCAAGCCCGTCGCTTCACTTTCCGATGCGGGAAAACACGACTTCGAAGAACTTTCCCAAATTCTGTTGGCGAAGTTGTCCGGGATGTGACGAGAAGCGACCAACGACGAGATTCTGTAAGGCACGGTGGAGGTCGGCGATCATCAAATCTTACGGTTTGGAAAGACGCCGTCGCCAGCGATGTTCCCCGCATCTATGTTCCCCGCATCTATTCGTCTTCTGCGATGACCGGATTGGTGAGGGCGCCGATGCCGTCGATCTCGATCGTCACCGTGTCGCCGGGTTGCAGGAACACAGGGGGCTTGCGGGCAGCGCCTACGCCGTGCGGTGTGCCGGTCAAAATCACAGTGCCGGCTGCGAGCCGCGTACTGCCGCTGAGGAACTCTATCAGCGTCGGCACGTCGAAGATCATGTCGTTCGTATTCCAGTCCTGCATGGTTTGGCCATTGAGGACGGTACGGATGCCGAGGTTATTGGGGTTGGGAATCTCGTCCGCCGTCGTCAGGCAAGGCCCCAGTGGGCAAAAGGTCGCAAAGGTCTTGCCTCGGCACCACTGGCTGCCGCCGAATTTCATCTGCCAGTCGCGGGCGCTCACATCGTTAGCGCACGTGTATCCCAATACATAGTCGAGAGCGTTCGCCTTCGAGACGTTGTAACACTCCTTCTTTAAGACGACCGCCAACTCGCATTCGTAATCGACCGAGTCACTTTTGAGACGTCGAGGCAGCACGATCGGGTCGCCCGGATTTTGGAGTGTCCCGCTATTCTTCATGAACACGACGGGGAATTCGGGAACCGGCTTTCCCCCCTCGTCCGCATGCTTTCGGTAGTTCAGCCCGATGCAGATAATGTCGCGTGGCACGAGAGGTGCCAGAAGCTTGGCGACTTGCACCGGCTGCTGTGTGTCGGTCAAGGACCCGAACAGATCGCCGGATAGGCGGGTGACCGCGCCAGCGGCGTGTTGCTGTCCGTAGGCCTGCTCGCCGGCGGCGGTTTCGTAGCGAATGATCTTCATGGTTGATATCTCCGGTGGGTTTTTTTCAGGGAAAGGTGACTCGGCTTAGCTCACCCGCTATATGCAGCTTCTCGACAGCGTAGGGCGGCCTCCAGGATGCTCTGTTGGATCTCACGCGAAGGAAACGTGCAATCGGCGATGGCGACCAGTGACAAGAGAGGTTTTCGGTTCCACGGGCATTGCTGAATGTTGACGACGGTTTGTTTGCCAGACAACGTAATGTCGTTGCGATTCAACGTCAATCCTCACCCAAGAGAAAGCGATATTTGCCTTGCAAAGGCGAGCGGTAGACTGAAAACTATGACAGCAGCCTGTGCTACGGGCACATCATCTGAAGATTTAGATGGGTCTCGAGTTTCCATTCCATCTCGCACACTGCGACATTGGCGAAGAAAGCAGAATAAGGCTATGATACTCATCGCGACGTCGAGAGATCACATCATTCAATCGTGCGTCTAGCCACCGAGGATCAGGAAAAGTCTACATTGAAACCATTGAGTGACACCGCGTATTTACCATTCTTTCAATTCTTTCAAGGGCAGCCTGCGTTCCTGGCGTGTCGTTCCCGACGGCAATGTTTGCGTGCGGTCATGGTTTGTTTGGTTCTATTCTCGGTTTTCGTTGGAGCGATGGCTTCGATTGCCTATGGACAGAGCGAACCCAATGCCACGCGAAACCTGTCGAGTCAAGGACTTCGGCTTAAAGGGATTCGGGTCGTTCCCTATAGTCGCCCACGCCCCGGCCGATACTTTACTTTTGGCGTCAACGTCGAAAACATTGCAAACGAAGAGCAAGCTGGCCTGGTTGTGGCCAGGATTGAAGGTGCCATCGGCTATGAGGCAGCGACGGAAGTGCATGTTCAGGCCGGCAGATCCTATGGTGTCGATTTGCACATGCGAGTTCCGGAGGACTTTGCATTAGGTAGCAATTTTGACATCAATGTCTCGCTCAATTCGCTCGCCGCAAATCAACCTGTGTTATTGAACCCGGCTGGGCAACCAATGATCGATTCGGTGCGACTGAGTGTCCCGGATAAAACAATGGTTACGGCGATATTGCTGGAAGATGATCCTCCGGTCTCGCCAGAATGGTACTGGCCCCAAAACGAATCTCTCATGAGCTACGAGCTGATTTCAGCTACCAACGCAAACTCCTATGAGCCATGTCAACTGCTGACAATCTATGACGAAAAACTACCCAGTCAAATGGTCGAGTGGGATTCGGTCGATGCTGTGGTGATTGGACGCGAAGGGCCGATGCGAGATGAGACAGCCATGGCATCCATGGCTCAATGGTTAGCTGCCGGTGGTCGTGCCTGGATTATGTTCGACACGATCAATGAAGCAAATCTCGACTCCATATTGCCGGACGGAATGACGTGCCAGTATATCGACAAAGTTGATTTAACCGATTTTACAGTGGAAATTCAGAGTGCTTTTTCCACACCGGAATCGGAACGGACGGTTCGTGTAGACGAGCCGGTGAGCATGCGTCGCGTCATTCAAACTGGCGGGACGGTAGCCGTTTCGATCAACGATTTTCCGGCTGCCATCTGGTATAAGGTCGGTAAGGGACGTTTATTAGTGACGACGCTGGATGCACGCGGTTGGATGATTCCCCGAAATAAGGCACTCGCCGATCTGGAAAACAACCCATCGTTCCAACCCCAATCGTGGACAAAGAGGCTCTACGATCAGTTGTATGATATCCGGGAACTGAGTTCGCCAATGGAGAAGGCCGAGGTCTTGTATACGCTCAAGCATATTGGAAACCCGATTCTAAATCGCAGTTTTGTGCTCACGCTGGTCTTTGGTTTTTGCGCTGCACTCGGGATTGCCGGGGGAATTTGTTGGTATAGCGAAAAATGGAGTCGTTTGGGTTGGTTGGTTCCACTCTTGTCTTTGGCAGCTTCCACGCCACTTTTGATTGCATCCTACCGGTTGCAACGCGAGGTGCCGGACACATCGGCTCATCTTCAAATCATCGAAGCGTTACCTGGCTCTCGATGTATTCAAGGCATTGAATGGACCACGACTTACAAGGCTGGTTCGGACTTGGCTAAGCTTTCCGCTGACGGAGACGCCATCACGACTTGGCCTCAATCGAGTCAGCAAAGTGATCTTCGCCGTTTAACGTGGAATGATCGAAATCGCTGGTTGCTTTCTAGTTCGGCTTGGCCAGGAGGACTGTGGCAATTGCAAACTCGCTTTAACGTTCCTCCGCAGCGGCTCGACGTGAATGCAACACTGGATCGTCAAGGCCTATCGATCCAAATGCCGAGCGAGTGGACGCAATCGCTCGAAGATTCCGTTCTCATGTACCACCCCGGTGATCCTGCGATTTGCAGCCGAATCCAAGCCGGAGCGACGTTTCGCGTTCCGAACGGAAACGCAACCATGGACCAGTCGTGGCTTGGAGATGCGATTGTCAATGACGAGCAGGCAAGGCGAGATGAAGTCTATCGCCAACTTCCTGCTCGAGGTTCCGAATTCGCCTATCCAAGTTACCCAGCCTTGATGGGATGGACTCCCCTTTGGCCAAGTCCCGTTTCATGGAGCGATGGCCGAAACGAACGCGGGGCGGCGCTCGTCATACTCCCCGTGAATTTGCAGCCCGTTGCAACCGGTGAAGAGGTCATGGTACCGCACACCGTGATCAAACTCGAAGCTCCCAATCAAACGTCAACCATTTTTTCCAATTTGAGCGGACTCTGGCCAAATGAAACAACTCTCCAGGTAGCGGTGCCCATTCGTTTTATTTTGCCTAAACAAGTTTGCCCGATCAAGGCAACCGAATTGACGTTTGATTTGCAGCTTAGGGCGCCGCAACGCGACGTGCGAATCGTCAGTCAAGCTCCCAATGCCGCGAAGCCAATAGCTGACTTGCATAGCCCATTGGGCGCGATGCGCATTCGCACGTCGGACCCAGCAGTGCTGTTGGATGCCGAAGACGGAAGCCTCGATTTCACCATTGATATCGGAGGCGCCCTAAATGACGCTACTGGGGCTGTAGGTATCTGGCAAATTGACTATGTACGATTGTCCGTTACGGGAATCGTGCTCGATCGTTAAGCGGATTCAATCTGGTTCACTCGAAAGTACTTTCGCAATGATTTCAACTCAACCTGTCGTCGAAACCCACCAATTGACCAAACGCTATGGCGATTTCGTTGCATTGGATAATTTGACGATTCACGTTAACCGTGGTGAAATCCTTGGATTCATCGGGCCTAACGGTGCGGGTAAAACGACGACGATTAAAGTACTCGTCGGCCTGTCTCGCCCAACATCGGGCAAAGCCAGTATTGCCGGCGTGGATTGCGCTCAAAGTTCTCGCAAAATCAAGCGACTTGTTGGCTACATGCCCGATCGATTTGGATCGTATGACAATATGCGTGTACGCGAGTACTTGGATTTTTTTGGTGCCGCCTATGGCATGGCTGGCCGTCAACGCCAGAAACGCATCGACGAAGTGTTTGAAATTACCAGTAGTGGCTACATGCAAGACAGGTTCGTCGAAAGCCTTAGCCACGGAATGCAACAACGCTTGGGTATCGCCCGGACATTATTGCATGATCCCGAGGTTCTCATTTTGGATGAGCCAGCCAACGGTCTTGATCCGAAAGCAAGGATCGAAATGCGAGAGTTGTTGTTGCAATTAGCAGCACGCGGCAAGACACTCATCGTGACAAGTCATATATTGCCTGAGCTTGCACGTATTTGTAGCGCTGTTGCGATTGTGACTGGCGGTCGTCTAAGAGCCTTTGGCCCCTTGGATGAAGTGATGCGAAAGCTTTGCCCGCGGCGTAGTTACGAGGTGCAATTGCTTAAGCCGGAACAAATACCGCATGCCCAATCGGTTTTATCGGTCCGACTTAACGAAGACGAACCGCTAAGTGTTAGCCAGACCGAACGCACATTGCGTTTTCCAACCGCACGCTCGGAAGATGAACTGGCGGGCATACTCAAAGTTCTTGTGAGCGAAAACATCGAAGTCGCGCAATTCCGCGAAGTTGCCAGCGACCTTGAGGACGCATTCTTGACTGTTGCGGGGCCTTCACATGCTGTTTAACGCTTGCGTATTGCGACGTGAATTGCTCGATCGTTTGCGAGCCACACAAACCTTTGCCTCCATATTCCTATGCGCAGTTGTTTCTAGCGTACTGGTTTGGTTGCGTTGGCCCACGGACTCGCGACTGGACGTTGTCAGCCAAGGCGCAATGCAGGTGTTTCGACCTCTTGCATACACTTTAGCGGCGGCTGTGATCATGCTGGTCCCTGCGTTTCCCGCAACAGCATTGGTTCGCGAAAGGCGCAGTGGCACACTCTCGCTGATGCTTAATTCGCCTCTTTCGCGAAGTGAGATTTACTTCGGAAAATTGATTAGCAATTTCCTGCTCGCAACGATCATTGTGTCGGTCAGTTTGCCCGCTCTCACCGCATGCTATGCTATGGGTGGATTGTCGATAAGCCAACGGATTGTTCCGCTGATTGCCATTCTGCTTGCGATGTCGGTTCAGTTTTCGGCCTTAGGTCTATGGATTAGTTCCAGAGCATCCTCGAGCGATGCCAGTCTTCGTTGGACTTATGCCGCAGTCTTGGCGGTTGTCGTGCTGACGTTGGCTCCATCGGCGATGGTTGGGCGAGTCGAAGGTTGGCAGGGAAACTTGGCTCGATGGATGACAACTCTATCGCCGGCGGGTGCTCTGCGGGGGATAACGAGTTCGCAATCTGCAAGCGTTGAACTCGATCTGGCGGATGGTTGGGTAAGCTACGTGATTGCAGCCCTCATATCAAGCGCGATCGCGGCCTTGGCCACGCTTTGGAATCTAAGCCCGTATCGATCGGACCGCCCCAAACCGACAGGTACCATGTCGCAAGACCGAAAAACGGCCGCGCGTTGGTTTCGGCGACTTAACTTCTTGATCGATCCACAGTCGCGAAAAGCGGGCATTCCGCGCTGGCTCAATCCAGTAATGGTAAAGGAGTTCCGTACCCGTAAATTCGGCAGACTGCATTGGTTGATTCGGCTTGTTGCATTCTGCGGCATATTTTCGTTGCTGTTGACTGTCGTAGCTGCGACTGGGACGGTTAGTTGGGGTGTCACTCGCATTGCTGGCACGCTTGCGCTCTTACAAATATCTCTGCTGGTCGTCCTGGGGCCAAGTCTTGCTTCTGGACTCATTGCCGCCGAACGCGAGACGGGCGGTTGGCAGGTATTGCGAATGACACCGTTATCCGCTGTGCGTATCGTGTTTGGAAAAATGATGAGCGTCGTATGGACGATGGCGATTATTCTGCTGGCTACACTCCCTGGCTATTTGGTGATGATGTGGATTCAGCCGTCAATAGCCCCTCAAGTGCAACGCGTTGTTATTTCGCTGGTGGTAGCTACGTTGCTCGTCGTTTCAATCAGCTCCATGATTAGTGCGTTTTGGTCGAACGCGGCGGCGGCAACGGCAACGAGTTACAGTGTGCTTCTGATGCTTTTTGTTGGAACACTTTTGGTTTGGTTGGCTAGAGGAAAGCCATTCGGGCACGCCGTGGTGGAACGCGTGCTGATGGTCAATCCCGCTGCAGCAGCCTTGGCGGAAATACGTACACCTGGTTTTGAAGAATACAATTTGACGCCCATGTGCTGGTGGATAGGCGGAGTGATATCGAGCATTTGCGTACTTGTCTTGGCGGTTCGTACCTGGCAGTTAACCAAACCGGATTGATGTCTGCAACCATGAAGCGATTTTATCGGAACCTATTGTCAACCATGCGATCCAGGAGTGCTGTTGCGTCTCGCTGCATGGGTATGTGCGCTCTGACTAGTCTCGCATTCGGGTTCTTGATTTCACATGCCGACCCGCAATTGCATGCTGCCGAGCCGATGAAAATCGAGCCGATAAAGATACAGTACATGTGGGAAGTCGATCCGAAATTGGGTATCGACTGGTGGCCTGAGCAACGAACCGTACTGCCCGAATCGTTAGATAGTCGATTGGAGTCGCCGCGGGTTGAAGTTCGGTTCGCTGCGGCACAAAGCCTTTTGCGTTTTAGCGAGCATCCGTCGCTAGACAAATTGAAAATGTCCCGCGCCCTGATTGCACGCTTGGAGCACGGGGAGCCGGAATCATCCGTTCGTTTGGGAATGGTGTCGGCCCTTTGTCAGCTTGGTAGTGCCGAGGACGCTAACCGATTGTGGAATATTGGAAATCAAGATGATTTGGTGCTGCCGACGATCGAAAAAGCACTTACTCATTGGAAGCAACCTTACGCTGTGCAGCTTTGGCGAAACCGATTGCTCGAACGAAAGTGCACGGAGCAAGAGCTCACGCGGGCGTGTGCAGGCTTAGGTTCGGTTGGAACACAAGACGATTTGGCGAATTTGTCCTCTCTCGTTAGTGACGGCACGCAGTCAGCGACGGTGCGACTCGTAGCAGCCCAGGCAATTGGCGAATTGAGCCATTCCAGCCAACTTCGATTAGCCCAATCTCTTCGAGCTTCGCCGGCATTGCATACAGATCTTTTTGCGATATCCGTTCTAGGAAGACAATCGGATAAGACGGACAGCGACGCGACTCAGCAGTTTGTGTTTGATGTTGCTGAGCATGGTAGCTTGTTAGCGCAACGAGCGGCCTATCGATGGATATGCGACATGATTCCCGAAGAGGCTCAAGCGAGAGCTCGTGATTTCTTTAAACGTGACGACTCAGAAATTCGTCGCCTAAGTCTGCTGCAAGTCAATCGAACGGACCATGAAGATGCGATCCCCGTGCTTGTGGCTGCACTTCGCGATTCGAATTCAAATCTTCGCCAAATAGCGAGGGAGCAGTTGCTCGTTTTTGCTAACAGATCGGACGATCACGAACAAAGAGTCAAGGACGTTGTTGGACCAGAGATGGCCAAAGACGATTGGCGATCCATTGCGGAATGCATTCGGCTTGCCGTTGAGTTGCGTCAGCCTCAGCACGCGGTTCGGATTTTGGAATTGCTCGATCATCCACGCGTTGAAGTTTCCGTGAAGGCAGCTTGGGCATTGAGTCATCTTGGGACCGAAGAGTCTGTTCTGGCAAAAATGCTTGAGCATGCCAGTTACTGGACAAAACGGATGCAAAGCAAGGTTGCGTTGACTCCACCGATCAACGAATACGATTTTAGGCGTATTGGCCACCTTCTTGAGGGGTTTGGAGTCCATCGCTACACACCGGCTCAATCCACGTTGATTCTGTATGTTCCGAGGAAAGAACCATTTGGATTGATCTCGCGAATCACAGGTACTTGGGCGGCAGGGAAAATGTGGGAAGGCGAAAAAAATGAAGCCTTAGCCAAGGAGTTATGCGCTCGAATCGCGGATAAGAACAACCTTTTTCCGGAATCGATGAGCGTTCGTTTCGTAGCTACGATTGCCCTGGGATTCCTTTCTGACCGTACGACGCGGGAAGCTTTAGTGGTCAACGACGAACCGGGAAACCCGATCGGCTACGCCACGACATGGGCCTTGGAACGGTTAGATTCCCGATAAATTTTCCAACACTACCTACCTAGGCAGAATATCGTTTCTGTCTGAGCCGCTTTGGAATCCTGATGGCCAGCCGCTCCCAGGCTGAGGTTGAGCGGGCGCAGCAGGCCGACTTGGTTGAGCATTGGTGGGGGCTCCCCAGATTGGATTGGTTGGTGCGCCTTGCGAGTTTCCTTGCCCTGTTCCGAAGAATCCGCCGCCTTGATTTTGAGGCGCGCCAGTCTGTCCCGCTAGGAAACCGCCTGGCTGTTGTTGCTGACCATTGAGTGCATCATTTCCAAATTGCGACACTCGTTCTTGTATCATTCGCCCCAACCCGTCCAGAGGCCCATCGCCAGCAGGGACAACCAGGCCGCTTTGGCTCTGCTGCAAACGTTGTCCAACATCGTTGATATAGGGTCCTACGATCTGTTTGATTTCAACCGGCAAAATCCCATCCGCGTTAGCCAAGATCCGGCTAATGTATAGTCCGCTCTTGGAATTGGCGATTCGCTGTTGTTGAGAAGCACCCAAAAGCGTCATCGAAAACATGGTGATGATCAGACATAGCACCATCCCCTTGAGCAGTCCAAAACCTGCACCAAGGTGCCGATCGAACTCTTTGAGCCGAATCTTGTCGATCGATGTGCTTACCAATCGGAAAAGCATCCAAATGATGAGGCTTGAGCCGAAGTAGAGCAGCAACATGGCCAAGAACAAATTCCATGGCGGTTGAGCGTTGATCATTTTGGAAACATCATTGCGAAAGGAATAGGCTATAAAGTAGCTGACCACGATTGAAGCGAGGGACGCCAGTTGCCACGCAAATCCCTTGATCGCACCAAAGATGGTGGTCGCCGCCAACACGATCAACATGATCAAATCGTAAGCCTGCATCGCTAGTATTTCCTGTTCAAAAAAATCACGGACGAAGTTATGGAATCTGTGTCGACTATAGCGGCAAGAGCCATTTGGGGCGAATGGCAATTTTCGAAGAGTTTTCTTGCGGGAGTAAATAATCCACGTCCGTAACGCCGCCTACAGAATAGCACCGGTTCAGGCTGGACGTGGCCGCTCCGGAATTGCTAGAAAGGCCATGGCAATCCACTTCAATTCCCGGTCCTTTCACATCGGTTTTTGCCTAGATATCCAACCATGGCAGACTTTCATACCCACATCTCGGTGAGCACAGTTGCCGGCGTACTGTACGGTATCGGTGGCTTCCAAGCTGGACTTTCCTGGGAAAGTTCTGCCATCGGAGGAGCGTTTTGCAGTGTAAGCGGAATGCTACCCGACCTGGACAGCGATTCAGGCATACCGCTCCGAGAAGCCGTTGCCTTTTCGTCTGCGTTTGTGCCAATGTTGATGGTCGATCGACTTCAGCGCATGGGATGCAGTCATGAAATGATGCTAATCGTGACGATCGGAGTCTATTTCTTTCTGCGGTTTGGCATTGCGGAGGTCTTCCGTCGTTATACGGTGCATCGCGGAATGTGGCATAGCATTCCCGCAGCAGTAACTGCATGCTTGTTTGCGTTTCTGGCAAGTTCCTGCGAGGACATGAACCTGCGACTATTTAAGACAATAGCCATCTTCATTGGGTTTATGTCGCATATTTTGCTCGATGAAATTTGGTCAGTCGAATTTCGGCGTGGGCGATACATGTTCAAAAGTAGCTTTGGAACGGCGTTGAAATTTTGGAGCCGAAATCGAATTGCAAACATCTTTAGCTACAGTTTGTTGGCATTGCTCAGTGTCCTTGCCTATCACGACGAAGGGCTTATGAATCGCTTCGGATATCGAGCGGAAGACGTTCCACACACGGCCGTACAGTGGGTTGAGATGCTCCGAAGTCGCTGGTGAGACGTCTTTTTTCGAGCCATCACGCACAACGCCAACTGAGGGCACTTGGGCCGGAATTGGCTGCCAGAGAGCAAATTCGGTCCTCCAACGCCGATTACCCTCCTCCGTTTTGGAAACAAAATCAACAAACTGGGCTAATGCTGCGCAGTTTTCCAGAAATGGTATGTTGCGGAGCTTGGGAATTCGTTACAGTTATGGGACGGTGAAGTTGTAGATCGAGCTGCGTTAGATTCCGTTGGAATCGGTTTGTTCTTCTGACTCAATCGCCAGGGTTGCGCATAAGACCCGTCTTTTTCGGCGAGCCAAGCAGCAACGTTAGTATCAGTTTTTTTGGGAGTTTTGGATTTTGGGTAAGAAACTTTACGTCGGTAACCTCTCCTATGGAGTTACCAACCAAAGCTTGGAAGAGATGTTTGCAGAGTTCGGTGCAGTACGCAGCGCTCAAGTCATCCAAGACCGTGACACCGGTCGAAGCAAGGGTTTTGGTTTCGTTGAAATGGCAGATGAGAACGGTGCTCGCGATGCGATCAACGGTCTACATGAAAAAGAGTTTGATGGTCGCAGATTGACCGTCAACGAAGCTCGTCCACGCGAAGAAGGCGGCGGCGGCGGTGGTGGCGGATATCGAGGTGGTGGCGGTGGCGGCGGCGGAGGTGGTGGCGGACGAGGTGGCGATCGCGGCGGAGACCGTGGTGGTTACAGCGGACGACGTTAAGCCTTAACGCTAAACAACAAATAAAAAACAAATGGCAAGTCACTTCGACTTGCCATTTTTCATGCGCTAAACCAAACCATGAGTCGACGATAACAGCACTCCGGCTAAGGCGATAGCTAGCGTTTGTGGTTTTTGGTTCGTCTTGCGTCGGGCGAGCCAATCTGATAATCCCACACGGTATGTCAGAACAACCCAAAATCCACTCATCCGACGCACCCAATCGAGACTCACTCGCGACCGAATTAGAGAGCTTGCGCGATCATTTCTCGCCCATTTCGTTCTCGGCCGGAGGTATGCCACTCGGCACGGAACGCGTCATGATGGGGGATACTTTGGTCGATCGACGCAGTCCATTACCTCTCGACAATGCCTTCGTTCAACAAACCAAAGATCAGATCCGCTCAATCGTCGAGACTATCGCAGGCTTTGCAAACTCTCCCATCGAGCCAAACGAATTTCTGAGCTCTGTATTGCCGAGAGTTGCCGAGGCGATGGGTGCAAAGGGTGCTGCATTATGGCAACACAAGTCGGATTCTCAGTGGCGTCTCCTCGGCAACCACAATCTGCCCCTTGAACTCGTCGGTGGACTTC
>JAIPFP010000157.1 GCA_021736575.1 Pirellula sp.
AACACGCTGCGCGCCCTGTTCCGGTCGGGAACAGTGTTTCGGTTGGGATCCATAAGATTTGGTTACTCCTGAGTCTTGATTTGCGACTTCTCTGTCGTTCGGCGTAAAATTAAAGTGGAGTGTCCCAAAAAGTGGTGTCTCAAAAAGTGGAGTGTCCCCGTTTGACCTGTCCCGTGCAAAAAGTGGAGTGTCCCCGTTTGAGCAAAAAGTGGAGTGTCCCCGTTTGACCCCGCCGTTTGACCCCGGTGAAAAGTGGAGTGTCCCCGTTTGACCCCGTCCCCCCGTTTGACCCCGTCCCCGTTTGACCCCGTTTGACCGTTTGACCCCGTTTGACCGTTTCCCCGTTTGACCGTTTCCCCGTTTGACCGTTTCCCCGTTTGACCGTTTCCCCGTTTGACCGTTCCCCGTTTGACCCCCCGTTTGACCTGTCCCCGTTTGACCTGTGTAGGGGGCATGGAAAAACTCATGCAGTTAATCGAATGCCCTCTAGAGACGAGCGATGCGTAAGAAGCGGCCAATTCAGCGAATCGAAAATCAGACTCGCGATGCGTCGCTCGTGGTGATTGCCTCGGAAGATCGTTTTGCGGTGAAGCAATATTTTGAACTTTTTCAATCCAATCATTGAAGAATTGGTCGAAAAGGAGATCATAGGGATGCGAGCCACTCATGCCAAAAGCACTAATCCCTGATTCGAAGTTGTTGGGATAGATTGCTGTTCGTTATCCGCATAGAAGTCCAATGCCAAATCTCGGAGCCAAGTTCAGTTCGTCTTACATAACGGTCGAGGTGATGCTTGAGTTCATTGCGCAGCTGCCGGCCCAGTTGCGCCCGATTTTAAGCAGCCCCAAGTTGACCGTATCCTACGGTTGGGGTTGCAACCTTCATCCCGACTTGTGGCACAAGCCAATGAACGTTGGCCTTGATTTGTTTCCTTACTTTATCGAGGATTCCATAGCGCAGGGCATTTTTCAGATTTGCCATTCGGATCTGCTGATTGAGTCGCCTGATTCCCGTTTGCAGGTTCTTCTTTGCCACGAGTCGGACATTCACATTGATGGGACGGACAACGATACAATCGCGAAACTGGTAGAGGCGTTTCCAAACATTGACTTTCGTTCTGCGAACGACTGGAAGTCCCACTACGATCATCAACGTAAGATAGGACTACCTCCAAACGCGGAATAAAAAAGATCGGGATTTGGGAAGGATTTTGCCGGTCAACTCGCTCTATCCTGCACCTTCCGTAAGCTTCCTATCCGCACGCGAACGTAGCCTAGTTGGGGGTAAACAGGGGGACACCAAAAAGCGCCGGGGTAAACCGGATTGGATTTGGGAATGAGAGAGTCCTACAAAGTAGATTTAGCCAATCGCTACGGCCTCGTGCTGTACGCTGATGGCGGTAAAGTCCTAGTGGAACGGATTGCAAGTTTTGTTGCACTGCGCAATCTAGTTGCCAGGCTCTGCTTGGTAACTCAATGCAAGCGAGGCTCCACGGCCTCGCCGAAATGCATCGTTAGTTTGTGAACTCAGGAGGCAGGAGCCTCCACACCAATGCGTTCCCAGGCAGAGCCTGGGAACGAGTAGTCTCCTGTGCAACGTTAATTCCAATCAGTGGCACTAGGTGTAGCCACAACAGAGGGTTACGCAGGCAAGCTATTGTGGTCCCGATGGCATCTAGCCAGCGGAAACCTCTCCCCTCCACTATACTCCTATTCCTACTTACTCCTACTTTGAAAACATCTAGCCCCTGTTTCGAACGCCTTCACGCCATGAATACCGACGACGACGATTTTGCAAAACGGCTGCGCGGTGCTTCTCCAACCAAATAAAATCACGATGCGTCTAAACCATTCGGGCCTTCTTATGCAACGGACTTTCTTTTTTGCGATCAGTTTGATTCTTATCGCATCCCAACAAGCGTTCTCGCAACCAAGTTTTCACTTCTATCAGCCAATCACTCCACCTCGCAATATCCAAGTAATGGTTCATCGCGGAATGGCTATCGCTGCTCCCGAAAACTCTGCATCTGCGATCGAAATGTGCATTCAGGATTTTTGCGAATGGGCCGAAATCGATGTCCGCCTGACCAAGGACGGTCGTCACGTTGTCATCCATAACGACACGGTTGACGCAACGACGGATGGTAAAGGGCGCGTTGCGGACCTTACACTGGACGAGCTGAGGAAACTCGATGCGGGGTCGTGGTTTGCAAAGAGATTCACTGACAGCCGTGTATTAACTTTATCAGAGGCGTTGAGCCTTGCGAAAGGAAGAATCAATCTTTACTTGGACTGCAAAAGCATCGATCCTCAGCATCTCGTTGACGAAGTAGTCGCTGCGGGGATGGAGCGACAAGTAATAGTTTATGCAAATCCCGAGGTGCTGACTCAGATAAAGTCAGCCTCCGCAGGCAGTGTTGCATGCATGACCAAGTTTCGCCCTAAGACCATGCTTTTCGATGAATTCGTGCAACGCGTCTCGCCCGCTGCAGTCGAGATCGATGCGGACGAAATTACCCCTGAGTTGTGTCAGCGCTTTCATGCGATTGGAATTAAAGTCCAAGCAAAGGTCTTGGGCGAGAAGTGGGACCATCCCGTGGTTTGGGGAAATGTCATCGACGCGGGTGCGGATTGGCTACAAACCGATGACCCGGCCGGTCTCCTCTTCTTCAACTTGCACAGAACGGGCTACCAGTTCCCCGTAAAAATCGCAGCCCATCGAGGCGTCAATCGTTATGCACCGGAAAATACGCTCCCTGCGATTCTTGATGCCGCTCGGCTCGGGCTGGACTATGCCGAGATCGATATCCGCACGACCCTTGATGGCAAACATGTGCTCCTGCATGACAGCACGCTGAATAGGACGACTGAGCGGAAAGGAAGTGTTCGCGAAAGCACATTTCTGGAAGCAACGTCACTGCCCGCAGGCAATTGGTTTGGACGGCGATTTCGAGAGACCTGTGTGCCGTCGTTCGAGGACGGGCTTCGAGCACTTGGCGAAAAGATGGGCGTATACCTCGACGCAAAAGACATCGAACCATCGGAACTGATTGATGCGATTCACGCATTTCATCTCGAACAACGCCACGTTGTTTATCAATCCGTGGAATACTGCGAGAAAATTCACCGACTCGACCAGAAGGTTCGCACGTTGCCTCCCTTGAAACGACCGGAACAACTTGACACCGTGGCTGCAGTCCATCCGTATGGCGTTGATGCTGCCTGGTCCATTTTATCGGAAGAGTTGATCGATGCCTGCCATCAGAAAGGAATACTGGTTTTTTCAGATGCTTTGGGGCAAAACGAGTCCGTCGACGAGTACAAGCGAGCGATCCATTTGGGGATCGACTGCATCCAAACGGATCATCCGCTTCGCGTGCTCAGGGCAATGGAGCAACTTGCTGCGAAAGAAATGAATGATCTGAAGCCTCGGTAGAACCGAACGTTTCCGACACCCAATCGATTCGGTAACTATTATCGAAAATCAGGGCAGCTTAACCGACGGATAGCAGGGAACTTGGAGACAACTTCCCACCCAAGTGGCACCCAATAAACCCAATGTGACACACCACTTTTATCAGAAACGCTCTAATGGAACATCGGCGTCCCTTTGCTGGGATTCTAACTGCCGTTAGAGCGATGAGAAATGAATGTGTAGTGTCCCCGCAATGCCTCCCCATGAGAAATGAATGTGTAGTGTCCCCGCAATGCCTCCCCCCAATGCTTCCCTTCCTCCCAAATGCCTCCCTCCCTTCAATGCCTCCCAGAGAAATGGTGTGTCCCCGAATGGCATTTCGCCCGAATGGCATTCCGTCAAAAGTGGTGTTTCCCCTGTTGGTGCCTTCTCCCAGGCGATTCTCTAAAGTCAAGAGGAAAAACCCAAAGATTTCTGTTGACAAACGCAATATTGGGCGTTAGATTCGCACTTTAAATAATCAAAGTGTGGTGATCCGCGTTTCGCACTTCTGAAACACTAAATGGTAGCTGGCGATGGTAGCTCACAATTCTACAACCATAGAACGTCCGAACAGGGGCAGGCTGTTGTGGTTTTTGAAACTCTTTTTCACGTGTGCTCTATTGGTGTCAGCATGTTTCAAGACTTACTCACTCTTTGTGTTCGGGCACTTTGGCATATTTTCTCCTGCAACAGTTCCATTCGTCGTCTTTGTCGAGGTTCTGCTATCTTTGTGGTTTGTAAGTCGTTTTGCTGTGCATCTCAATTGGATAGTGACTTTCGTACTTTTGACGTTGGCGGTTGGGTTTCATTTTGCGTCTTTAGTTCGTGGTTGGAGTGCTTGTGGGTGTTTTGGAACGTTCGAGGTAAGCCCTCTAATAATGGTGTTTTTGACCGGGGGGGCACTTGCCATGTGGACTCTCTTAATGCCGAATCGCGTTCTTTTTCATTTGCGAAAAGAAGTGCTAATGCTCAACCATTCGCCAGAGGTATCTGGGCGTGTCGTTGGAGGACTGCTCTTCACGATTGTGCTCTCTTGCGTGTTGCGATTTGGACTGTTGACTCCGATTGCTGCAGGTGAGACAGGCTTGATCACGATTATTCCGGATGTAATTGAGATTGGGGATTTGATGGCTGAGAAGCCCATTGAAGTAAAGGTCGTTGTAAGAAATCGCTCCACTTTTCCTCTGAGGATTATTGGTGGAGGAACGTCTTGCGGATGTGTCGTTTTGACAAGTTTTCCAATCGCACTTGGTCCACTTCAGGACCTTGAACTTCCGATTGCCTATACTCCGATGCACCAAGATATTGGACGAGTCGTTGAGAAAAAATTTCGCTATTACCTTGACCATCCGTCACAGGGCTACGTAGATGGTACGATTCGATCAAGGGTGATTGATCGTGAGCAGTAAATTTTGCTTTTCGCCTAAAAATGAGGAAGTGCTCGAGTGCAGAATTTTACATTAATCATTTCCGTTTTCATTATTTTGCTCTCTTTTGACGTTGCTGAGGCCAATGACTTCAAGAAAGATTTTCTGCGATTTTGTGGAAATGAGCAGTTACGATATCGCAACGCATTCCCGTTTGGGGTGTATGAGCAACTAGAAGCAAGGGAACCTGCTTCCGGCTTAAGTATTGGATATAGAGGCGTTTGGGATACACGTGGCACGCAGCAGAATGTCTGTTTGTCAATCGTGACGCAACTGGGGGATCCAACCGAGGCAACTCGGAAGTTCTTGGCAGGAACGCTTAACCTAGAGACACGTACCCCCGACATCCTGATCCTCGGAAATGAAAAGTATATTGCACGTTGTAGGCCGGGAAAAATAACGAAGACGGATGGCACAATTGACAGTATTGAGTCGGTTACTCAACTCGACACGGAAATTGATACTCAACGTCAAGCTGGATTAGTTTTGCACGGTGGAAAGGACTTGATTTCAACTATAGCGAAACGAAGCTCTTCAAAAGTGACTGACTTCAATCGCGACCACGATTACATGGGTACGAAGGTGGCAAAGGTCTCAATGACCTTTCAACCGGTGGGCTATTCCACCCCGGCGGAGTGCATAGCCTACTATGATTTAGCATGGGGTTACTGTCGATTTTATGAAGTAGTCTATAGTAACGCAAGACTCCGTTGCAGTTTTGACTATGACTGGATTGATGGAAAACCATTTTTGAGTCATGTGAAACGAATGGAATCACGTAATGCCGGCCCAAACAAAGTTGCCGAGATATATCTCCGGTTCGTTGATTCGGCTCATCGCCCAGAGAAGGAGCAGTTTTATCTTTCATTTCATGGTTTTCCAGAACCCAAGTACGAATCAAATAGGCCCCAATCGTATTGGTCGTCTTTGTCGTTTCTTGCCGCAGGTATGTTATTTATTGCGACGTCCTTAGTACTTCGAAGACGATTTTTGTAGAGTAGTGTAGTAACGTTTCCAATTGCGTTCCAGAACGGTTTTGGACAGCAGTTGGAACATTTTTGAAAGGAGATTGTTATGCGACTGATCGTAAACGCATTGAACTCGTTTGGTGTTTGTTTGATCGTGCTTGGCGTTTCGTTTTCGATTCTAAGCAGTGTCCATGGGGCGGCTGTGTTGGGTGGCAATTGCCCATTAAAGGAAGGTGCATGCAATAACCGTTGTCCGAAGGCTGTTCCTGAGTGCGACGTCATCAATGGCGATTGTAGCTGCTTCAAAAAGTAGCTCCACTCAAAAAACAGTTTCGTGGGACTATCAGTCTCAGCTCTTTGCGAGCTGAGACTTGACGGTTTGTGTTACAGAAGCGTTTGAAACGCGATTGTACATTGCGATTAAAACATGAGGCCTCATGGCAACTTTTCTAGTTGTTTATAGAATGGGAATAAATTGGAATACAGAAGTCGAGCTGCGTTTACGTTGATGGAGTTACTTGTGGTTCTAGGGGTTCTGGGGCTACTCATCAGTTTGCTCTTGGTGGCAGTTCAACACACCCGAGAAGCCGCTAGACGAATGCAATGTTTAAACAATCTAAAGAATCTAGCGTTGGCGTCCATTAATCTCGAGTCAGCGACAAGGCATCTTCCAGGCCCTCGAATGAACGGACACCCAAATTCGCTCAGCTACACCTCTGATGTAGGGTTGTTTGTGACGCTATTGCCGTATTTTGACGAACATGAACTGTTCTTAAGTTTCCAAACAGATGTTCCCAGCAATTCGCTGCAGAATAGTGCATTGCTGAAGTTACGACCATCAATTCTAAAGTGTCCAAGTGCATCGGAGTCAGAGATACTGCATTCAATGTCCGGTACATTTTCGGGACCACCAATCATCGGTATCGATGGAGTTACGTGTGATTACATGGGGAACGACGGGGTCGCAAGTGAGCAAAACCCTTTGTTTGGAAGTGTTCGATTGAGAGTTGGAGAAATCTCTCGCGAAAGACGCATACGCGAAATAACCGATGGAACTTCTCAGACATTACTTTTTTTGGAAAGCGTTGGTGACGCATTGCGACTATCTGAAAGATTGAAAGTCAGTGCTGACACAGGCTGCCCCAGTGCGTTCCATTACCAGATAAACCGATCTCCATCGAATAACTTAATATCCTCGACTCAAGCGTCCTACAAGTCTTATCTACTTACCTGGACGGGATTTCGAGTGGGTGCAATAGTTGAAGAAGCTGGGCACATAATGAACTATTCGAACGTTGTTGGACAACCTTACTCAGCCCATCCTGCAATGTTGCCATGCTGTATGGCGGATGGTTCAGTTTCTTCCGTAAGTGATTCAATTGACATTAGTCTTTTTATGGCAATGGCCACTGCCCAAAATGGCGAGGTGGCCAGCTACGAGTAATACTCGACGTTGGGCCCGTTGGGGCAACCAAATCGAAGCAGATAAATTGGCGAGGGAGAACGTTGCTACCCCCCGGATAAACCGGACGGAGTGCTGCGAACGCGACGTTTCGATTCTGTAGCTGCCAATTGTGGTCCCGCTGGCATAAAGCCAGCGGAAACCTCTCCACTCGTCCACTCCTTTGAAAATGGAGTTCAAAGAAATTGAGATTCGCAAAGCAAAGTAGGATGGTAAAATAGTGTTTAATGCTTCATTGATCTAAGTGTCAAGATAATGGATAATCAAGTCGATTGCTACCAAGATCAAGCCGGTGTGGAATCCGATCCATCCCCCCTAACCCGCAGAAACCAAAACTGATGTTTACCATTCACGGCAATTCCTCCAGTCGTTTCTGCGACCGTCTCCCGCGTCGTAATTTTTTGAAGGTCGGTGCACTTGGTTTTGGTGGGCTCTCGATGCCTCAACTGCTTCGTGCGGAGGCCGAAAACAAGATTGGTAGTTCCAATAAATCGGTGATCATGATTTATCTTCCTGGTGGTCCCCCGCACCAGGATATGTTCGACCTCAAAATGGATGCCCCAGTCGAGATTCGCGGCGAGTTTCGTCCGATCGCCACCAATGTTGCAGGGATTCAAATCTGCGAGCATCTTCCACATCTCGCAAAAATGGCGGACAAGTTAGCCATAATCCGTTCCATGGTGGGAGCCAAAGATCGGCATGAATCGTTTCAGTGTATGACCGGGCGTTTGAATGAACGCAATCCTCCTGGCGGGTGGCCGGAGTTTGGCTCGGTCATCTCAAAACTAAAAGGGACGACGCACCCGACCTTGGCGTCCTATGTAAATCTTTCGCCCAAGATGAAGCATACTCCGTACAACTTCGGCCGCTCAAGCTTCTTGGGTTTTGGTCATACCCCCTTCATGCCCATTGGCTCGGTCAAAGAGGACATGGTCCTCAACGGTATCACAACCGACCGACTCGCAGATCGCAAAACACTACTGGCCAGTATTGATCGGTTTCGTCGAGACGTGGACAGCAACGGTGTGATGGAAGGATTCGACTCATTTCAGGCGCGAGCATTCGATATATTGACATCGAGTCGGATGCTCGACGCGCTCGATCTTTCCTCAGAAGATCCAAAACTACGCGCCCGATATGGCAAAGGGACTGAGAAGGAACAAGGGGACGCCGCTCCGAGACTGAATGAGCAATTCCTGCTTGCCCGCCGTCTCATTGAAGCAGGTGTGCGCGTTGTCACGCTGAGTTACTCGTTTTGGGACTGGCACGGAAACAATTTCAAGATTGCCAAAGAGAATCTTCCAGACTTTGATCAAGCGCTCAGCGCGCTCATCGAGGACTTGGATCAGCGCGGGCTCCTGGACGATACAACAGTGATCGCTTGGGGAGAATTCGGACGCACCCCCAAGATCAACAAAGACGGAGGGCGTGACCATTGGCCAAACGTTTCCTGCGCGTTGCTGGCGGGCGGTGGTATGAAAACCGGCAAGGTCATTGGAGCCACCGATCGACTCGGTGGTGAAGCAGCGTCGCGACCCGTTACGTTTCCAGAGGTGTTTGCGACGCTCTACCACAATCTGGGTATTAACGCTTTGACGACCACTGTTTCTGATATGACGGGACGCCCTCACTATCTGGTCGATGATAACTTCCAACCCATGAGGGAACTCGTTTAACTGTATCTAGGTGTTCGTTGTTGCTCGAGCCTCTGTTTCCGAAAGCCAACGCCACAAGTCTCCCATCGGCTTCATCTCTTCGTTTCGAACCGTTCCACGGGCGTATGCAATTCGGTTGTAAAGCTGGCCTAGCATGGACAACAGCTCTTGCTGTTGCGGGAACCTCCGAGCCAATCGACGCATAAACTCCTCCGGTGTTTCGTCGTCGCGCCGAACAACTCGATGCTCGTAACCCCACGATACCGTTGCGCGATACATGTGCCTGACGATCTGCTCACGTGTCCAGCGATTGCCCGCTGTAAAGGGATTGCCAAACGACTGAAAGGGTGGGAATGGATCCTCAATCAAGGTAACATTCTCGTCTACCACCGGTACTTGAATCCTCGTCTTTCGACCCAATAAAGCATTGAGCCAGTCGCGAAACTCCGTCCACGCTTGCAGAAGTTGTTGGCGATATCGGATTCCAAAGACGACGGCCACAATGGCCAAAACGAACATGGCAAGCCATTGGAATGCCGAAGAAAAGTTCCATTGAATGGACATGGACTGGGTTGGCGGCGGTGCTTGTTGTTGCTCTTGTGGCTTGGGTTGATTTCCCGCATTTCCAGGCTCTTGTTGCTTTTGTTGGTCTTGTTTCTCCCCTTTCTGTTCCGTCTTTCCATCACGCTCGTCCTCGTTTTGCGAGTCACCTTTTTCATCCTTGGAAGCTTGGTCTGTCTGCTTGTTTTTTGGACCTTCGGATGCAACGCCCTGCTTGCCTTCGGCTTGTTTACCGTCGCCCTGCTTGCCGTTGCCCTGTTTACCGTCGCCCTGCTTGCCTTCGCCCTGCTTGCCTTCGCCCTGCTTGCCGTCGCCCTGCTTGCCGTCGCCCTGCTTGCCGCTTGCTTGCTCACCCGCTCCGGGCTGACGTTGATTTTCTGGATCGACGTTCGGTTGCTTGGGGGCCGGTTCTCCTTGCGGCTTACCTCCATCCTGCGGTTGTCCGGGTTTGCCACCTTCTTTTGGCACTCCCTCGGGTCCCCATCCCCATCGACTCGTTTTAAGATCATCGCGACTTGTAATTCGAAATGGCATGTCCATCGACAGCAGCGACTTGCCAGGCAATGGCAGGAGTGACAACACACACAGCATTGCAAATACGCTGAGCATCCCGATTGCCAACCAGCGGATGGCAAACGATGTTTCCATCGGTACACCGCGTTCTCGCAGATACTTTCGCAGCGAAAGCAATGCGATGAGCACGAGCAAGCAAAGTGAGCAAAGCAAATACAAGAACAAACACTTGAACGCCCAACTGCGATCTTCAGGATTCTGAATAATCAATTGACCGAGACCAAACAAGGGCAGAGCCAACAATGCGAAATACAGTACCCAGACGCCTGGGTTGTGTTTTCGCGAGTTGGCAGTCTTTCGTTCGGATGGAGTCGGTTCGATCTGTTGGTTGTCTGACTTTCGCAGGTTAGGTTTTTCTATCTCAGCGGCGTTCCGCTCGCTTTGGATGAGTCCAAGCGATTGCAAGATTCCGACTCCCGAACTTTGTACTTGCTCGTTCATTGATGTGCAATCGAACGTGATTCGGTCCGCAAGCACCGCAACAATGACCAGGAGCGCGATTAGAATTGGAAAACTGAAAATGGCCATCGGTCCAGTCACAACGAAAAACTGGGGCGTTACCAACAAAGTTGCGCCCGCTAAGGCCAGCATATACGCATAGGATAATGTCCGACTTTGCTCGATGGCGATGCGAGCGATCAAAACAGAAGCGACGGTGTAAAGCCCCAGGATCCACATCAATCGTTGCGTGTAGGAACCTTGATAGCAAACCGTGATCAAAAAAAAGACCAGCGACCCGATCATTCCGATGATGAAAAAAGGGGCAATCGAGGCTAATAAATAGTCGAGTCCTTCGGGTCGAATTTTCTTATCATTATTCATGTCAAACCAGCTACTTATTCAATCTTGGATGTGACAATTCGGAGCAACTCTTTTTCACGTCTAGCGAACAACCGGCCTTCATACGGCAATAGCCATCGATACAACAACATCGAACCAGCTAGCCAAACAACCGACAGGATTAGCGCAATGGGCAGCACGGAAGTCTTCAGGAGATAGCGTTCGACAACCCACTCGATGCCTATCGGAAATAGTGCAACTAGAGTGATTAGCGGCAGAATCATCGACAACAACATACTGAGAAGAACTGGAACCAAGTCAAAGTGCTTTGGCTGCATACTCCCGGCAGCTAGCGGGAAAGGTGTTAATATCGACATCAAGTTGAAAAGCAATAAACAGGGGGGCAGCAACGATGACGATAACAAAACCGACGCAAATACTTTGTCGATGGCCAGTCCGAAGAAAAAACCAATCGAGAGCGTCAAACAAATAGTCTGCAGCAATGCGACAGGAATTGCCGCGATGTTGCGTCCCAACAAGATGTGATCCCGGCGAACAGGTGACAAAACAAAAGCCCGAAAGCCTGCTCGATCATAACCGAACTGATTGCCTAGTACGCCCGTTGAGATCAGTAAGACCAAAGCGGAAAAGCCGACAATCATGGAAGCTTTCAATTCATCAACTTTGGGCAAGTCAATGGATTGGAGTGCACCAAACATCACAAAAGGAGCCACGAAAGGTAACAGTAACGATATCTTCGCCTCCGGTGCGCGTTTCATGGACTGCCAAGTCATGACCGTAATTGCCGACGTACTCTCCGATACAAAAGGAATTTGCCACTCAATCATTCTGGACTTTCCACCCGATCGACTTGTTGCAGACACAGCGGGCTTCGCAACCAAGGACTGCGATTTCCCCGTTCGCTTATGAATTGCCCTCGAGTCGGACTCACCCAAGTAATAGCGAAGCGTTTGTCGGTAATTGCGTCGTAAAGACAAAAACGCAATAGCGAACATGGCTGACGATAGCCAGAAAACATGCCATGTGCCATCCATAATGGATTGAGCACAACCAGCCATCCACAAGGGCGGGAACACGCGATTCAGCATACCTATGCTCGCGATGAAACTTGCAGATTTATCGTTTTTCGTATCTTCCGAGAGTTCTTTGGGCAAAGCCTCCTTCGCCTGTTCCTGTCCATCGGCGAGATCCGCTTTGTCCGTGGTCTCGTTGACTGCAACCTCGGTGTCGCCATCTTGGTGTTCCACGTCCGAGTTGGGTCCAGGGGCAACCAATGTCGGAGGTGGGATATCGGCTCTTCGTGCTTGGTCTGCGTACCTCGCATAACGCGATAAAATAAAGGTTGGTATTTGAACAACGGTCAGGATGATGACAGGTAGGATAAACATGACCAATTGCCTTCGACGGGGATTTGACATAATGGCTGCCAACCAGCCTTGTAACTGGTATGTCAGCGATGTGATTGCTAACAGGAACAGAATAAATGGAAACGCAATCAAGAGCGCAGTTGGTCCCACCGAAAAACACGAACCAAAAATGAACCCGAAACTGAAAGAACTCAAACACAGAAAGAGAATACTAGCCAAGGCACTCAAGTAATTGATGGCGAACACCTGACCAAATGAAACAGGTAAGTGCAATATACGATCCAAGGTAATCGCGTCGGACCGCTGCAAATCCGTTGCGACATGGATCACCCAAAACAAAACAAAGATGGCAACCAACCCATCCCACATCAGAAAATAGTACTCTCGCGGAATGTACCTTGGAACAATCGCGCCGACTAAGGTTCCGCCTACGAATAACGTGATGCCCGCGATCACTACGGTCGCCAGCAGGATGGCTGCTAACGCTTTGCCCAGCTTTGAGCCGTGACTCAGTTGATTGACGCGAATTCGCCAACGCAACCACAAGAACGTCTGAAAATGATCGAGGATGCCACGTAACCCATTTGGTTGCACGATTGTGTTGTTTAACTCTTCTCTAGCCATTCTAGCCTGGGGGTTTGATCGCGATTCGAACCAGTCACGTTTAAAAAAAACTGCTCCAGCGAACCGTTTGCATGCAAGTCGACCATCGAACACTGTTGGATCAATTTACCTTCCATGATAATACCAACGTGGGTGCACAGGCGCTCGACAATTTCAAGCACATGTGAAGTCAAAAAGACGGTAGAACCACGCGCAACGAAACTGGAAAGCAAGTCGCGGATCGTTAGAGAAGCGACTGCGTCGACCCCTTCGAACGGCTCGTCGAGAAACAACAACTTGGGATTGGATATGAGAGCCGCGGCCAACGCAAGCTTTTTACGCATTCCATGTGAGTATTCCAGGACAAGCTTTTTGGTTTCTTGTTCGAGCGATAGCAAGGACAGCATCTCATCGCTTCTTTGCCGAATAACGTCGCGATTCAGTCCATGGATGCGGCCAATAAAAGTCAAGTACTCATGCGCAGTCAAATTATCGAACAACGCCAAGTTTTCGGGAACGACGCCGATATGCCGTTTGGCTTCCAGGGACTCGGCATGATCCAGCATATTGAGCCCAAGCACCATTACGGTTCCATGCGAAGGGCTGAGCAAGCCGGTCAGCATCTTGATTGTTGTGGATTTGCCGGCGCCGTTGGGACCTAAAAACCCGTAAAACGTGCCTCCTTCTACTTTCAAATCCACCGCATCGACAGCCTTTCGTTCGCCAAAGACACGGGTAAGTTGGCAAGTTTCAATGGCGAAAGACATGGTTGAAAAAACCCAAAGCAATGAAAAGGTCACAGGGCGTTTGAGTTTAGCCGAAAAACCGCTGTCCGACGCCGTGAACCTTATTTTTGCGGAATTGTGCAGCCGACGAAAGTCAAAGTAAGCACATCCGATGTTCCTAGGAAGCGTCGAAGTGAGGATTCCCAAGCAAGTTAGCAGCCATCGAACGTCTCGACGGACGGATGGAAAACTTACCGTAACAAAGTTTTTGAAGAATTGGATCGGGTCGCAAATACCAACTCGCCCAACAGAGTGGCGAATCTCCGTTCATATCCATGGCGTCAATCGCAGCACCTGCGTCCAGAAGGTATTGAATCGTTTCTTCCGTGCCGAACGCGGCAGCGCGGTGCAAAGGTGTTTCCCTCTTGGTTCTGCAATCACGCATAAACCCACCTGTTTCCACGGAGGGTATGGTAACGCAATTGGGATTCGCGTTATTGCCAAGAAGTACCCTGATCACGAGGTCGTGTGCAAGTCGTTCCGATTTGCAAAGGGCTGCGTGGAGCGGCGTTTCCCCTGTATCAGGCAAGGGCATGTTCACATCGGCTCCACGCTCGATCAAA
>JAIPFP010000158.1 GCA_021736575.1 Pirellula sp.
CCACTATCCAGTCCAGTGCCTCGATCGACTGATACGTGGTCTCCAGCCATGGCCGGGCACTTTTGCCCATGCTCATTTTCCCGATGGCAAAAGCATACGCATTCTCATTGCGAAAGCGATGCCGGTGAAATGCAATCTCGCCGCTGCGGGCGTTGCTCCTGGCGACCTCATCTACGGCGATACCTTAACGCAGTTGCAATCTCAAGAACCGAGACTGCTTGGACATTCGCTTTGCGCTGTCGCAATCGACGGAGTACTTGCCATTCCAATCGTACAACCAGCCGGAAAACGATTGATGCTCGCGGACGAATTTCTTCGCGGCTACTCTCGGTTTGCATGGATCAAGTTATCCTCGATGGAAGGTTCGCATCGATTGCTCAACCAAATGTGCCAAATTCCGTAATGGTTCTCCCCACGTACGCTGAGACAACGCGATGCAATTAGACTCCATTTTGACGGTCCTGCAAGAAATCGCTCCACTCGAGTATGCAGAAAACTGGGACAACGTCGGCCTCTTGGCAGGGCACCGAGGCCGATTCATATCAAGTGTCATGACCTGCTTGACGCTCACGTCGACAACATTGCAAGAAGCCATCGATGTGCAGGCGGGACTCGTCGTTTGTCATCATCCGATTCCATTTAAGCCGCTGTCCAAAATAACCAGCGATACCACTACGGGAAAACTGCTTCTCGATGCAATGGAAGCGGGAATCGCCATCTATTCTCCTCACACCGCATGGGACAATGCCCGAACCGGAATCAATCAACAACTGGCGGATATGATTGGCCTCACGTCCATCCAACCCTTGCAAGCGTTTAGTCAGCCAAAGTCTGGCGACGAAACAGTGGGTGTAGGACGCTACGGAATCGCAAGCGGGGCCGAAACCACGATTGGCAAATTATTGCAACGCATCCAAGCGACACTCCCGTCCATCGAACCCAGACACACGCATCGCTTGGAACATTTGGTCTCCAAAATAGGAATCGTGTGCGGCAGCGGTGGCAGCATGCTTGCTTTGGTCGCAAGTCGAGGCTGTGATGCGATGTTGACGGGTGAAGCCACTTATCATCAATGTCTGGAGGCGGAATCGCTAGGAATCGCAATGCTCATGATCGGCCATCACGCGAGCGAAGCGTTCGCGATGAAATCGCTTGCTTCGCAGTTGCAAACCAAACTGCCGTCGCTATGGGTCGTGTCCTCGCAAAAAGAGGCATCGCGTTTTTGAATGCCTCTGGGTTTATCCCAATGCAGCCGCAGCCTGACAACATTACAATAAACGCTCGCGGTCGAAGACGGCCAAATGCAATCGCCAAAAAAACTCTCCTTCATCGTGTGATAAATAAAATGATGCGGCCCTTGATTCGATGCATCCCAATTGTCATGTTGGTGTCCCATTTCGTTTGCCAGGCATGTTCAGCTCAAGAAAAGTTACTTGAGTATTCCTGGTCGAAAGACCAAAAATTCTCGTTCGAGATACAAATCGAAGTGGACGAGGGAGACCAAACAACGAACTATCAGGGAACGACGAACTACACGGTCGATTCCGCCAACGCGGAGCAGCTCGCTTTGACGTACCAAGGCGGACTAACTGCCTCCACCAAACCCAAAGAGTCAGCTCGTAAGCCAACCTTTGGAATACCACCCTTTGGAGTACCGCCCTTTGGCCCCGCAGGGCTGCCACGCGGCATACCGTTCCCGGGTTTGGCAAGTCCCTTTGCGACTACTGGAATATCGCAAGCGAGAAACAAAATCACAATGTCTCGGCTCGGGAAGTTGCTCGTTTTGGACGGGAGTTCGCAGTTACCGTTCCTTCTTGGAAACCTCTCGTTGCTCCCGTTCGAAAATTTACCCACGGAAGAGGCAATTGAAGCGTGGACCATTGAATCCACCGTTTCGATCTCGGAAGACGATTCAGGAAGATTTCACTTCGGGCCATTCGCACAAATTCAAAAGTCCAATCAAGGAAGCGTTCAGAGTGCGAGCGAAGTAACGAAGTACAACATCAACAGCTCGAACGACATGCAAGTTACGCTCGACAAGACTTATCGGCTAAACACGGCTCTTGTCGATGGCCGCGACTCCTTTGAAATGTCAGGAAAAGGGACGTGGATCTTCAATCGCATCGACAAACTCCCACAATCCAGCGACATGAAGTTTGAATTGATCGTTCGTCGGAGAAACGCAACAGTCAGTATCCCAATCGTGTTGAAATGCAATCGCTTGACGCCTGAAAGGATCGCAGAACGAGAATTGGAAGCGAAACGAAAAGCGAAAGAGGCCGAAGCGAATATGGCCGAAGCAAAATCCAAAATGGAAGAGCATCGAAAGCTTGCCGAAGAGGCGAAGGCGAAAGAGGAAGCCCCACTATCGGCGGAAGAGAAGAAGGGACTGCTAACAGAACTCGATTCCGAGACGCCCAATACGATCATCGAAGCACTCAGGAAGATAACGAGAAAGAAGTCGAAAGAAACCGATACCGAGATCGTAAACGCGATCAAAAAACACTTGGGCAGCACCAATTTCATGGTCGCCAAATTGTCCGAGCGAGCGCTCGAGAATGCGGACCCCGTTTTTGGTAAGGCGAACGCACTCAAAAAAGCCTACGAAGGGAGCTCGCCTGTGGATTCCACTAACTTGGAAGTGCTTTCCACGACCCCACTCTATGTTGGTCAAATCGTTCAAATCCAGGAAATCGGTTCGTTTTGGTTCGCCGCTGAAATCCGAGAACTCCTGCCCGATGGACGGGTTCTGGCTAAGTATCAAGGCTGGGGCGGGAATCGAACCGCAACGCTTGCGAGACGCAATATCCAATTGGCCCCTGCCGATTTGCCGCAACCGCATAAACCAGCGACCGCGAACGTTACCCAGCACGAATCTCGCCTCTGGTCGGATGCAACAGGCGGCTTCAAAGTCGACGCAGTCTTTATGGGAGTCGACAACGACAAAGTCAAATTGAGACGCGCGGATGGAAAAGAGGTTTCCGTACCGATCGCTCGGTTAAGCAGCATCGATCAAGAGTACATCAAAAAAATGGCCGACGCGATCAAGAATCTCGATAATCCGTTTGATCCAAAGTAGAAACACGACTCTCAAAGTGTCTGCCACACCTGTTCAACCTAACCATTTCAATCGGCTGACAATAGATGCCTCATCACGACCAAGAGAGCATCAATCTGTTCATCGGTACCGACGCTAATGCGCAATCCATCGCTCCAACCTGGATAGACCATGTAACGGACAAAAATGCCGTTCTGTTTCAACTGCTCATACAGCAACTTCAACGATCGATCGTTGCGTGTGCACCACAGGAAATTGGCATGCGATTCTATGACGTCGAATCCCAATCGCTGAAGCTCAGCGAACATGCGACTGCGCGTGGTGATTATCTTGCGAACGTTCTCCGCGAGCCAAGTCTGATCGGAGATCGCTGCGGTGGCCCCTGCAAGCGAGAGCACATCGGTGTTGTAAGAGTCTTTGACCTTGCGCAGCGTATGGACAATCTCCGGGTGCGCAACGAGGTAGCCAAATCGCAGACCTGCCAAAGCATAGGATTTACTCAAAGTTCGAGTCACGATGATTTTCGGATTTTGCTCAATCAACGCAATGCAATTCGTTGGCGAAAAGTCGACATACGCTTCGTCTACCACCACCGGGCAATCCACACTCTCCGCAAGTTTCAAGATCGAGTCTTGCGAAACCATCGTGCCGCTAGGGCTGTTGGGGTTGGGCAAGTAAATCAACTTGAGCTGATCGTCGGCCGTGTAGAACTGCGGCGATAGCCCGAAATGACTATCGAAGGGGACTTCCTCGAATTGGGCGGACTGCAACTCGGCAAGTGTTCGATAAAGGATGTAACTGGGGTACGGCAGTCGCAGCTTTTGACCCGAGCCAACAAACGCTCGGGTCAGAATGGTCAAGCAATCATCGCTGCCGTTGCCGCAAAGAATCATATCCGGATCGACGTGGAGAACACCCGCTGCGGCAATTCGAAAGGCGGTGCCAATCGGATCGGGATAGCGCTCGAGTTGCGAGCTCGCTTGCTGAATTGCCTCGGCTACTCGGGGCGAGGGTGGATACGGATTCTCATTGGTATTAAGCTTGATCGCCTTACCCGCCTGCGGTTGTTCGCCTGGCGTGTAAGGTTTCATCGCGACGATTTCGCGGCGAAAGAATCGTTGAATAGAATCGTTTGTCATCAACTCGAATTGTTGTAATAGTTCTGTGTGGAAGAGGCCCTCGCACAAGAGTACGTCGCTTATGGCTGCTTCACTTAAGTCCTGACCCGTTTCACGCTTCCCCCTCGCGAGAGCCACTTCCGCACAGAGATCACAAACTCCAACCGGGTTCGCAACCAACTGTCTGGATTATTGCATCGCCAACGAGGTTGGGAAAGGCATATTTTCAATTAAAGGGCAATGCCCTTCGATTATTTGTTTAACCGTCAGCATCAACAAGCCGCTCGGCGCGAAACAAGGTCATTTAATATCGAAACCAAACCATCCTAAGCGAGCTAAAAATTAGACTATACTTTCGTGTTCGGCCTTCAATTGTTAGCCAACTCTCCTTTCAACGACTTCGATTTCCATGATGCGACCGAGCGAATCCACCAATCTCTATTTCAATCAAGCAGCCGATCAACTCAAAATGCCAGAGTGGATGAGGAAGCTGCTCATCACGCCAAAACGGGAGGTCACCGTCCAAGTCGCGTTTGAGAGAGACAATGGTAACGTCGAAACGGTCCTGGGATATCGGGTCCAACACGACAATTCGCGAGGGCCGATGAAGGGAGGACTTCGATACCATCCGAGCGTCGATCTGGATGAAGTGCGAGCGCTGGCATCGTTGATGACTTGGAAAACCGCCGTGGTCGAGCTTCCCTATGGTGGCGCAAAAGGTGGGATCGCCATCGACCCGAAGACGCTATCTACCAAAGAGATTGAACGCATGACCCGATCCTTCGTGGACGAAATCCATGAAATCGTGGGGCCCGACACGGACATCCCCGCCCCCGACATGGGTACGAATTTCCAAGTGATGTCTTGGTTTCGAAACCAGTGGGAAAAGTATCACGGCTTCAATCCTGCCGTAATCACCGGCAAACCGGTCGAAGAGTATGGTGCGAAAGGGCGTGAGGAAGCCACAGGCCGCGGCGTTGGAATCCTTGCGGTTAAGTTTCTGAAACGCATCAACGTACGTCCGGATCAATGCCGAACCGCAATCCAAGGATTTGGAAATGTCGGTTCGCACGCGTCGAAATTTTTGTTCGAATCGGCCTTCCCCGTAGTGGCTGTAAGTGACATAAGTGGAACGTTTTATAACCCAAAGGGACTTAACATTCCCGAAATGTTCTCTTATTCATTGAAGAATGGGAACCGATTGGAAGGGTATACGGGCGCGGAGAAACTGCCTGGTGAAGCTCTCTTGGAACTCGACGTCGACCTCTTGATCCCAGCCGCCCTGGGTGACGTTGTTACGAAAGAGAACGCCGGGAAAGTGCGAGCCAAGTCCATCATCGAAGCGGCCAACGGCCCCGTCGATCCGGAAGCAGATGCGATTCTAGCTTCTAAGAGAATCACGATTTTGCCTGACATTCTGGCTAATGCAGGAGGAGTTACCGTGAGTTACTTTGAGTGGGTTCAAAATCGTCAACATTATCGCTGGACGTTGGATCGGGTTCGACAAGAGTTGGACCGTACGCTGAGCGACGCGTTTGAAAATGTTTGGCAACACTCGGCAACGAACGATGTCTCGTTGCGAACCGCCGCCTTTATGTTGGCCATTGCGAGAGTGCAACGCGCTACCGAATTGGCGGGTGGAGCTGTCTAGGCTACCATCGCAACTATCGCGTGCGTAGCACGAGCTCGCGTGCGTAGCACGAGCGCGCTTGCTCGTGATTCCATGAGCCGAGACGCCCATGCCACTTTCTAATACCCTTACCTTCATGCTAGGGCGAAGGTCAATTACCACTGGCATAAAGCCAGATGGCATGAATCGAATGCCCCTGGGTTTACCCCAGGGGATCGTTACCTTCGCCCCGAGACCAGGGCGAGCACGTTAGCCGACGTGTTACCCGTCAAGTTTCATTCGCAACACTTCCACCGCTTTCAGCAACTGCGGGTCATCGACAATCGTAGAGTCAACATGTTCGGTTGACCCGCTACTCAGCTCGCTTTTCAGTTCGCTTGATTTGTCCAAGCCGTTGTTGATCGGGTCCGCCCTTTTGCGGAAGCGTTCAACCAACTTGATAAATGCCTTCTCGTCCAGCTTGACTTCGCACCCTTGGTCGGGATGCACTCCCCAGATGTCGTCCTCTTTCGAACTAGGTTTCCTATGGATTAAGCGACCGCTAGGCGGATAGTAATAAGCAGTTGTCAAACGCATGGCCGCCAGACCTGCATCGAGGGGAATGACATTTTGAACGCTTCCCTTTCCAAACGATCTATTGCCAACAATCGTCGCTCGGCATCGATCTTGCAAACAGGCGGCAACCACTTCGCTGGCGCTTGCGGAATGCTCATTGATCAAGACGACGATCGGAATCGAGTTGGAAAGCTCCGTTCCCTTTTTTGCTTCATAGCTTTGATCCAAACGGTCGCCACGGCCTCGCGTGCTGACCATTTGACCATCGTCCAAAAACATATCGCAAATGTCCGTGGCCGAATTCAAGAGTCCACCGGTATTGTCGCGCAGATCGATGATCAGGGCCTGACTATCCATAGAAATAGTTGCGATCGCTCGTCGCAATTCTTCGGTCGTCTTCTCGCCGAACAATTCAACTCGCACATAGGCAATACGAGGATCTTCCTCCATCCTGTACTCCCACTTGCCATCCAATCGACGCCGATCACCAAGAACGGACTCAACGTCGATGCGAGCTCGAATCACCGTGATCACAAGTGGGTTGGGTTCATCCAAACGTTCCAACGTGAGAGTGACTGAGGTTCCCGCTCGCCCCCTTAGTTTTTTCGAGACGTCTTCCACTGTGGAATTCGCGGAATCGACGCCATCGATTTTGAGAATAACGTCTCCAGGTTGGATGCCTGCCAGATATGCGGGCGAGTTAAACAAAGTCGACACGACGGTTAGCCGGTCGCGTCGCGTCGGACCATCAAGACTAACGCCTAATCCCCCAAACTCTTGGTCTAGGATCGCTTGAAACGGCTTTAAGGAATCAATTGGAATGTAACCCGAATAGGGGTCCAGCGAGTCGATCATCCCTTTCATTGCCGCCTGATAGAGCTTTTCGCGATCCGGCTTCTCAACGTATTCTTGATCGATAATGTCCATGGCCAACGCGAGGTCGCCAAGATTACGTGTCTTTTGTGCGTTTCCGTAGCAAAACGCGCTGATGATGACAACGATGAACAGGAGCTTCAAATTCTTGGTCGTCACGTTGTTTCCGCCTTGGGGGTAGGTTTTGCCACTCGATTTCGGTTCATTTTAGCAGGATAGCGTTTTTCTGCGCAGTTCGTTTGGGCGGACTTTAGCTACAATAATGAGCCCCTGCGATTCTTTGGGCCCCCACCTACCCGCGATATCCTGATGCCTGCTTACCAACGAATACGAACTTTCCTGGGTTTGGTTCTAACGCAAACTCTCGTGTGCTCGCCCGCGTTTGCCGATCACCCGGCGGACTCGGATAGCCGTGATGCTAAACCCGGCCACTCCGTCAACGCGGACGCATTCAACGATGGTCCGCGTCAAGCGGCTTACTTGATGAATGGCATGGGGAACGTGCATTTCGAAATCTCGACAAAAAACCCTATGGCCCAACGCTTTTTCGATCAAGGGATCGTGCAGCTTCATGGCTTCTGGTATTTCGAAGCAGAGCGGTCGTTTCGGCAAGCGGCCGCGTTTGATGCCGATTGTCCGATTCTCTATTGGGGGATGGCTCGAGCCAACATCGAGAATGCAAAGCGTTCTCGAGGCTTCATCGAACAGGCCATGAGCCGCATCGCTAAGGCAAACGATAAAGAAAAGCGACTCATCGAAGCATGGAACAATCGAGTCAAAGTTTCCGGTGAAGATTCTGCCAAATCAAAAGAGGACCCCAAATCAAAAGAGGACACAGCCAAAGACAAAGCCGCCGACAACTCAAAAGCCGCAGAAGCCAAAAAACGTGACGATGAAAAGCGAAAGAAGGATGACAAAGATCGACTTAAAAAATACGTGGCTGATCTTGAGCAAGTCGCCAATGACTATCCGGAAGATATTGAGCTCAAAGCGATGTTAGCGTTGCAGTACTGGCAAAACGGCGAGGTTCAAAGTCACACCGCGATCGACGCCATCCTGAGCGATATCTTTCGAGTCAATCCAAGGCATCCAGCCCATCACTTCCGAATCCATCTCTGGGACGGTCGCAAGGAAAAGCTCGCCCTAGACGCGGCAGCGAAATGCGGCCAAAGCGCACCGGGCATTGCTCACATGTGGCACATGCCTGGTCATACTTACAGTCGCCTGCATCGTTATGCCGACGCCGCCTGGCAGCAAGAAGCATCGGCACGCGTCGATCACGCGCATATGGTTCGTGATCAAGTCATGCCTGACCAAATCCATAACTATGCTCACAACAACGAATGGCTCATTCGCGATTTGATCTTTATCGGTCGCGTTGGCGAAGCGACCGATTTGGCCAAGAACATGATCGAATTGCCTCGCCACCCCAAGTACAACAAGTTTAGCGGACGCGGAAGCGCTTCGTTGGGTCGCGAACGCTTATTGGGTGTTCTGACAAGTTATCAGCTTTGGCCTCAACTCATTGAACTTTCGAACTCGGCGTACATAGAGCCAACCGACGACGAACTGCGTCAAGATGAACACAAAGCATGGATGACGATCGCCGAGTACAACGTTGGAAACACCGCGAGAGCCAAAGAACTACACGGCGAAATGAACTCGCAAATAAACTCGCTGCGTACCAAAGTGAACGAAGGTCAAGAAGCATTGCGATTGCTCATCGAAAAGGAACAAACCAAACCAGACGTAAATGCAAACCGACCGCCCAAATTGCTCGAAGCCTACGAGCTGAGCGACGACCCCTTCGGCGATGAGAACGATCCGACGATTGCAAAAGTCCCGAACAAGGATATCCCTGACGCCGAGATGAAGGATTGGTCCAAGGAACGGCGGGAAAAGGCAATCGCATTGAGGAAAATCGAACATCGTTTGGGAAAGATTCGCCAGTTTGAATCCGCCGTAATTGCTTATCAGGCAGCTCATGAGGGGCGATTCAAAGAGGCATTGGCTCGCTCGAACGGGTGCCGCTCGATCATCAACCCGATGGTTCGTATGGAGTGGCTGGCAGAAGCGGGATATCCAGACAAAGCATTGGATCGAATCGAAAAGCGAATCCAAGAGGGGAAAGATGAATTGATTCCCCTTGCCACCGGTGTTTGGATCGCGTCGAAAAACGACCTTAAGGACATCAAGGTTCAAGAACGGTGCAAGAAGATGATCGAAGCACTTTCGCCGATTGCGGCCGGGGCGGACGCGAACCTCGTATTGCTGGAACGGATCGTGCCTGTCGTTGCACAACTTGGGATGAAGGATAAATGGAACACGCCTCCTGAAGCCCCGACCGATGTAGGCGATCGGCCCAGTTTGGATTCTCTCGGACCGTTTCGCTGGACTCCTTCGCAGGCCCCCGTTTGGGCAGCTCCAGGCTCAGACGGCGAACTAAAATCGACAAAACACTTTGCTCAAAAGCCGTTGGTTTTGATTTTGTACCTTGGGTTTGGCTGCGTTCATTGCGCGGAACAACTCAAAGAGTTTTCGCCTATGGTTAAGCAGTATCAAAAGGCCGGGATTGAGGTTGCCGCCATCAGTTCAGAAACGCTTTCAAAACTGCAATTGGGGCTAAAAAACTACGATGGAGAAATGAATGTGCCGCTTATTGCGAACCCTGAGCTGGATATTTTCAAGGAATTTAGGTGCTTTGATGATTTCGAGGGGACTGCGTTGCATGGCACGTTTTTGATCGATGCCAACAACCGTATTCGCTGGCAAGACATTGGTTACGAACCTTTTATGGACTCCAAGTTCCTGCTTGAAGAATCGATAAGGCTTCTAAAGCTGAAGTAAACCGGTACGATAGGGAAGCCCTCATTGTCAAAGGTAGCAGGCACTTTCCGAGTGCCGTCAGCCTGGTTTTGGCGAACGGCACACGGAGTGTGCCTGCTACTTTCCAGCAACCAATCCCGTATTTTACCAAAGTGATATCGATGTCGGATTTGCCGATTCCAAGCCCATTGCCACCTGCAACCAAACACCTTTATATCGAGACGGTGGGCTGTCAGATGAACGTGCTCGACAGCGAAATGGTGGTCGCATCGCTTCGCAAATCAGGATACGTTTTGACCGCAAAGCCCGAAGATGCGGATGCAATCCTTTTCAATACTTGTTCTGTTCGCGAGCACGCCGAGGAAAAAGCCTATCACAACTTGTTCCACCTCAAGCAGCTGAAACTAAAGAATCCCGACAAGATCTTGGGCGTGATGGGCTGTATGGCCCAAAAAGATCAAAAGGCAATATTCGATCGGACTCCGTTCGTCGACCTTGTCGTCGGTCCCGGCCAATTGCATCGCATTCCTGAAATGATTGAGCGCGCCAGAGCGGGTGAAAAGCATCAGCTCGCAGTTAGCCTTTCCCGACGTGACGGCAACGTCGACGACATCAAGCGATCTCACGAAACCTTTGATCCACTCCGGGATCCAGAAATGCGACCTACGCCATTTCAAGCGTATCTTCGTATCCAAATCGGCTGCGACAAATTTTGCACTTACTGCATCGTCCCTCTGACGCGAGGTCCAGAACAAGGTCGTGCACCAGCCCAGATCTTGGCCGAGGCCAAAGTGCTTGCCAGCCAAGGCTGCAAAGAAATTGTCTTGCTTGGTCAAACCGTCAATTCCTATCGTTTTGTTGAGGGGGACAAAACGACTCGCATGTCGGATTTGTTACGGCAACTCCACGAGATCGAAGGAATCGTACGGATCAAGTTTGTTACCAACTATCCCAAAGACATGACTCGCGAGCTACTTGAGACCGTTCGCGATTTGCCTAAGTGTTCACCTTACCTGCACGTACCCGCCCAAAGCGGCAGCGATAGTGTACTTAAGAGAATGAAACGTGGTTATACGACCGCAGATTACTACGACATGATGGAGCGAATCCACGACATTATTCCTGGCGCGGCGGTTTCTAGCGACTTTATTGTCGGCTTTTGCGGTGAGACGGAAGAAGAGTTTCAAATGACGATGGACTTGGTTCGCCGTTGTCGATTCAAGAACAGCTTCATATTCCAGTACAGCGTCCGTCCAGGCACGCGCGGTGCCGAGATATACGAAGATGATGTTCCAGAGGAAGTCAAACACCGACGCAATCTGGATTTGCTCGACGTTCAAAACAAGATCTCGCTGGAAGATAATTTGCGTTTCATGGGCCAGAAAGTTGAGATCTTAGTTGAGGGACCCAGCAAATGGTCTGTTCGCAAAGGGCAAACGGGCGACCTGCGTCAGATGACCGGTAGAACTCGATGTGACCGAATTGTCGTCTGGGACGGCAATGTTCGGCAAGCTGGCGAATTGTTGATGGTTCAGATCACCGACGTTTATGCGTTCACTTTGTTCGGAATGGTTGAAACCACCGAGATCGTACCTGAGTTGTTGCAAATCAGCATGCGATAGAATAAATCAAAACGGCAAACGTTCTAAAGCCATTGGTATTTGACCTTCCACCTAGCGTGAAGGTAACGGATCCCCTGGGGTGAACCCAGGGGCATTCGAACCATGCAATCTGGCTTTACGCCAGTGGTATTTGAGTTCGACCTAGCCGCTCAAACGTTAGTTGGCTGTCACCGAGACGTTATCGATATAGATTTCTGCATCGGTTGAGTTGCCGAACAGTCCGGGGCTGCCAACGGTGTTCGGCAAAGCATCTTCGCCCTCGATGGTCCATGCTTCCGGCTCCGTTTCACCTGTTTTCCAGACTTTGCCTTGAAGCACGGCTTTGCCATCCTTGTTTTCGCTTCGCAGCTTGACCGTGTACCAAGTGTTGGCTTGCCAATCAAAAGGTATGGTCTTGGCAAAGCGTTGTTCACCGAGCGAAACCCAAGATCGAATCTGCAACTTCTGCGAGCCTTCTAATGCTAGCGTATAGCGTTGATTGACAACTCCCATGTCGGGTAGCTTGGTTGTTGGGACTTTATTTTTCGTATCCGTCGCGTAGACTTCCGCTTGCACGGTATAGTCGTGTACGTTGGGTTTGCCTAGGAATGCTTGACTGCGCACCCCCTTGGGAATCGTGCTGATCTTGACCAATCCGTTGCCGCCAGTGGGTAATTCGAAAGGTTGGTGTCGGTAGGCGGCCCCAATCCAATGCAACGGAACCTTCTTGTCTTCGAAGTCAAACTTCCAAGGTAGAGCAGGAATAACTCGACCACGAGCGATGCTCTTCAATTCACCGGACGAAGCGGTGATGTAAAAGGCTGAGCCTGTTGTTTCCGTTGGTGCTGTGAAGATCAGATCGTCGCTGACCGAGCCTCCCCCTTCGACGGTGATCGTTGCGTCCGGCAGCAGTCGCAAGTACTGACCGGCAGCATTGTAAGCTCGAACTTGCAATTTAGCTTTTTGGCCTGGCGAGAGGAGCAACTCAACCGGACAGGCCTGAATATGAGCGACGGTTTTATCTGTAACCATGGGTTCAACAGGCAATTTTGGCATTGGATCGGCGTCCACTTTGATCTCCGACTTGCCGATGCAGTAAAGTGCGGTTGTGGTGGGTAGATACAGCCGTCCGTTGGAGATGGCGAATGAACCGAACACTTCGTTGCCTCGCAAGGATGTCTTGCCGAGCGATTCAATGGACGTTGCGGTCGGCTTGAGCGTATGGATCACTCCGCTGTTCTCGCCGATGTACATTTTCCCTTCCGAAACAACCAGCGAACCGAACATGATGCGGCCAAGTTTCTTTTCTACCTCGACTTCGCCTGTCTTGGCGTTGACGCCAAACATGGCACCGCCGTCGTCGACAAAGTAGACACGATTGTCAATCTTCACTGGAGAGCTTCGAGAGACAGTTCGTTTGGGAATATTCCAGAGAAGCTTATCGATGGTGATGTCGCCGGTTGTGTTTCCATCAAAGGCAAAGACTGCCCCAAGAACGGTTCGGTCGGTCTCGTTTTGCTCGCCATGCCCGCAATAGACAATTCCGTCTTCGATCAAGGGAGTGACGTTTAGCCCACGCGGTGAAGCTTGGTACTTCCAAATGACTTTGCCGGTTCGAGGTTGAAGTGCATAGAGGGCACCATCGGCGGCACCCAGAACCATTGCCGCCTGGCCATTGAGAACGGTAAATACTGGGGTGCTGTAGGTTGTGTCTTCAGGACGAACGCGAGTGCTTGTCATCCAGATCGGAGCGCCGGTGGATTTGTCCAAGGCGAGAATTCGGTGGGCTGGAACGGACGATTGATCCCATCCCGTCAAAACGCCCGAAATAATGATCATGTCTTCGAAGACAACGGGGAAATTGGTTCTGCCGCCGTACGTTGAGAGCATTCCATATTCTTCAAGCATCGACTTTTCCCAGAGAATCTTGCCTGTTTTGCCATCGAGGCACTGAAATAAGCACCCGAGCCCAAGCATATAAACCTTGTCGGTTTCTGGATCGCCAACGAGACTGGCCCAACCCACGCGTTCGGCCGGTGCGTCGGACAAAAAGATATTGTGGATGCTCTCCCAAATCAGCTCGCCCGTTACCGCATTCACGCACACGGTCTTCTCGGCTTCCTTGGTTGTATCCGGATTGGAGCGGCAAATGGTGTACAGCCGGCCATTCATTACGATAGGCGTGGCTCGGGTTGCGAATTCTTCCTTGCGCCACAGTAGATTCTCACCGGCCGCGCTGAAAGTATCAGGCAAACCTTTTTCGAGGGAATGACCATTCTGAAGAGGACCTCGCCAATGAACCCAGTCTGTTGGCTTGGCTTTGTTCCCCGCAGAACTTGATTTGTTCGATTCGTCCTCGGCCTTGCACAGACACGGGAAAGCGAGGGTAGTGGCGAGTCCCACAGCAAGTCCGAACGATTGAACAGTGTGGAGCGATCGACGAACAAATGCTTTGGTTTTCGGTGGAACAAACATAGTGGCAGGATTGGTTAGTGAAGGTTGGAGGAACTTCTTTCCATTTCAATATA
>JAIPFP010000159.1 GCA_021736575.1 Pirellula sp.
GTTGCCTTTGGCGAAGCCAAAGGCAACAAGAGGATGGGGGCCAAGCCATTAAACAGGAGAAAATCTAGGCCGAAGGTCACGTACCACCGGCATTAAGCCGGTGGCATGTTGTCCCATGCCTTGCAAGATGTCGAACTCAGGCACCTCATCCAACCTGCAAAGCAAAAACCTTTACGACGTAATGTCGTCTGCTGTTCCCGACTGGCCGTCTGGACCGACGCTACGAATTTCGAATGTACTTCCATTCAGTTTGAACTCATAGGGTTTGCCCCAAGGGTCCGCAGGAACCGGCTTGTCGAGTTTCTGAACCCATAGACCGGGATCTGCTAAGTCGCTAGGTTGCTGATAGAGTGCTTCGAGATTCGACGGCAGGGTGCCTACTTGGAGCTGGTACTCTTTGAGAGAGGTGGAAAGAATCCCGATCATGACCTTGGCTTGTTGCTTTTTCGCACCTTCCAATGCGCCTCCAAGATTTCGAATCGCAAAGCCTGCCAAGACAACCAAGATCACGAGGACCAACAGTACTTCCATCAATGTAAAGCCGCGCCGGCGGGCTCTTCGATTTTGCATTCTACGATTCATTTCAAAACTCCAGTTTCTGATTCAAGGATTAACCGGCACCTGCACCGCTGATGATCGGGAGCATGAGGGCCATAACTACAAACATTACCATCGCCGCTAGAACGAGCAGCATCACGGGTTCCAAAAGTCGAACGACAGTTTCCAATCGTCGGAAGGTCGTTCGCTCCAAGTTATCCGATATCGTTACTAACACCTTATCCAGGCTGTTGGACTCCTCGGCAACCGAAATCATTTCAACAACGGTCTGCGGAAAGTGCCCGCTCTTCTCCAATTGCTTGGCTAATCGTTCACCCGCTGAGATTTCCTCGCTCGCTGCCAAGACCGATTCCGACAAAATAATATTTCCAGCCGCAAGTCGGCTTATCTCAAGCGATCGAAGGAGAGGGACTCCGTTTTGAAGCAAGGTGCCTAGGACCCGGCAAAACCTCGACACTGCCAAATTCAAGAAAACACTACCGATCAGAGGCGTTTTAATCTTGAGCAAATCTGCATTTCGTTTTCCTTCGGTTGTTTTCAAATACTGATTCAGTCCAAGACCAGCAATGGCAACCAAGCCCAAAATAGCCCACCACCATTGCTGAACAATCGCACTCATCCAAAGCAAAAGTTCCGTCGCTTGGGGCAATGTCCCCTTCTTTCGCATCGGTTCAAAGATGCCTTCAAACTGCGGAACGAATGCGACGAGCAAAACCGTGACCACCACCAGCCCCACGGTCATCACAAACACCGGATAGGCCAGCGCACCAACCGTCTTGCCCTTCATTTCTTCTTGTTGTTCTATAAATCCGCCCACACGCTCAAGGGCGTCCTCAAGAAATCCGCCTTCGCTTCCTGCACGCACCATGTTGATGGCCATGTCATTGAATATGCGAGGGTAACGAGCCATGGCTTCCCCCAGCGACTCCCCTTCCTCAACTTTGCTCTTGATCTCGCTGACCGCGTTGCGAAGTGTGCGGCTTGAGCCTGATTGCGTCGACAAAACGGTCAAGGCTCTGAGCATCGGTACACCGCTGCGAAGAAGCGACGAGAGCTGGGTGTACAAGCTCGCCATCTGTGCGCCACCCACCCGCCGAGTGCTTTTGACTTGTGAGCCCTTGTTTATCGTGATGGAAATCGGGAACAAGGACTTGGCCCCAAGCTGGGTCGCAGCATCGCGCGCGTTGGTGGCTGCGATTGTTCCGGCCAGGGATTTACCGCTCATGTCTCTTGCTACGTACGCAAAGTCAGGCATCAGGTGAACTCCTAAACAAGCGAATCACCTTTGGTCGCGCGAAGGACTTCGTCGATACTCGTCGTCCCCTCGATTGCCTTTCGAAACGCATCATCGCGCAGTGTCATCATGCCGCCTCGCAAAGCCGCTTTCTTGATTTCATAACTGCTCGACCGACCGTGTGCCAACTGCCGAACTTCTTCGGTGGTTGCAAGCAATTCGTAAATACCAAATCGTCCCGAGTACCCAAGCTGGCGACAAGTGCGGCAACCGGTGGCTCGATAGAGTGGCTTGCCATCGAGTTTCTCCCAGGGGAAATCGCGAGGCACGTCTTCATGGGTTGGATGATAGGCTTGTTTGCATTCGGGGCAAAGCCTTCGAACAAGTCGTTGCGCCATGATTCCTTCGACGGTGCTGGCAACCAAGAATGGCTCGATTCCCATGTCCACAATCCGCGTGAACGCGCCAGCAGCATCGTTGGTGTGCAAAGTACTGAAAACCGTGTGACCCGTTAACGAAGCTTGGATCGCATTTTCGGCCGTTTCCGCATCGCGAATTTCACCGACCAGAACGATGTCCGGGTCGTGACGCAAAATGCTTCGCAGAGAAGCGGCAAACGTCAAACCAATCTTCGTATGCACTTGAATCTGATTGATCCCATCGAGTTGATACTCGACGGGGTCTTCGGTTGTGATGATCTTGTTCTCTGGCGATTTGATTTCAAGCAAGGAGCTATAAAGCGTGGTTGTTTTGCCAGAACCGGTTGGACCCGTCACCAAAATAATGCCGTGCGGCAAACGAATCAGTTCGCTGAAGAGCTTGTACGTCGCTTCGCCCATCCCGAGACTTCGCAAATCGAATTTCATCGAGCCTTTGTCGAGGATCCGCATAACCAAGCTTTCGCCGTGGATCATCGGGATCACGGAAAGCCGAATGTCGATCTCGCGGCCATGCACTCGCAGTTTGATCCGTCCGTCTTGCGGCAATCTTTTTTCTGCGATGTTGAGGTGAGCCATAATCTTGAGACGCGAGATGATGGCCGCTTGAAAGCGGTTGATCTCGGGCGGAATCGCTTGGGTGTGCAAGATTCCGTCGATGCGATAACGAACGACCAAGCCCGAGGCCTGCGATTCAATGTGCACGTCGCTAGCCCGCGTATCGATCGCTTCAACCAGCAACTCATTCACGAGCCTAACGACCGACGCCTCTTGAGCTTGTTCGCCTAATTCGCTTCCATCGGCCTCGATTTTCTCTAGAAGCTCGATTTCTGTTTCGTCATCCGATCTCGAAGCAAGCAGTCCCTCGACCGTTTCGCTACCGACACCCAAATGCTTTTTGACGAGCTTGGCAAGTTCGACTTTTTCGGCGACGAGTGGAACGACCGCCAAGCCCGTAGCTGCGGCCGCTTCGTCTAACGGATACAAGTCGAGTGGATTGCTTGTCGCAACGAACAACTGGCCATTCTCGAGCTTGACCGGGAACAACGCGTGTCGATAGATCAACTTCAACGGAAAGGTCTGAAGCAACTTCAAATCCACTTCGGCTTCGCGCAAATCGATGAAGTCAAGTCCGTACTCATCTGCAACGATTCGAAGCACCTCATCTTCCTTGGCAAAGCCTTGTTTAACGATGCTGTCGACAATGCTCGTGCCATTGGCTGCAGCGCGAGACTGCAGCAGTTGATCCCGATTGATCAAGCCTCGTCGCAGTAGAATTTCGCCAACTTCGGTTATCATTTGAGAGGGAGCACGTTTTTTTGGTTTAAGAATTAAGCAACAAGATCTAATTAGTAGAGCACAATTTGTGGCATGTTACTATCGACCACGCGTTCGACCACCGGTTTGTCCAGCGCTACCGCCTTGACCACCACCGCCTTGCCCCCCTCGGGTTCCGCCTTGGAATCCGCCGGAGCCAGGAAACCCGCCGCCGCCTTGACCACCTCGGGTTCCGCCAGCACCAGGAAAGCCACCGCCACCGCCTGGAAATCCACCGCCTGGAAATCCGCCGCCACCTGCTCCACGGTTTCTAAATTGCTGGAAGAAATCCGCAGGATTGCTTGTGTTCGTCCCGCCACTAGGCTGTGAGTTGGAGGATTGAGTTCCGGTCGTGGTGCTGGTTTTTGCGTTTGCACCAAAGACCGACTGCAGGGCGCTTTTCATAATCGTCGAGTTACCTTCCATCGGGATGACTAAGATGCTCTTCTCGTCTAAGCCAGCCGCTTCGTCCATCTGCTTAACCAAGTCCTCGACATCTGCGAAAAGATTAGGGGGTGCGACCACGATGAGCGTATTGTTCTTTTTGTCCGAGCTGACAGTCATCGTTTGTTCCTTAAGTTCGCTCTGGGCGCCACCACCACCCCCACCGCCGCCTCGGCGTCCCCCACCAACCATGAGCTGCATAATCTCCTGTGGAGAAGGTTGACGTTGTGCACCGGCGCCGGCTGCTTGAGCAATTCTGCTTGCAAAAACTTCTTTGACCACGGTTTCAATGTCAGCCACTGGCGTGTTATTAATTTGGATGATGTGAGTGGTTCCACGCGTCCTGTTCTCTTGGACGACTTCCGTATCAATCATGTCTACGAGGTCTTCCACCATTTGCATATCCATCGGGTTGGCTTGAACCCAAAGCGCATTCAGTCTTGCGTCCGGAATGATCGAGACGGTTCCGCTAGCACCGGCTCCAGAAGTTGTTGTGCTGCTTGCACTGCTGCTACTGCTCCCGCCACCTCCGAACAGGCCCCCCATAAATCCGCCGCCGCCAAGGAGACTGGATGCAACATCGCCAAGCAATCCGCTGCCACCGCCACTGTTGGTTGCCGCTTCGCCTGCGATGATACTCTTGATAAGTTCGGTTGCGGCTGCAGCTGTGATGTGTTCCAAATAAAATATCTCGGGTTGCGATGGGCCGTTCGCCATTTGCTCTTGCGCTGCTCGATAGAACTGATTGAATTCTTTCAGTTTCTCTGGATTATCACTGGTAACTATCAATCCGTTCGGGCCTTGAAAAATCTTGACTTCGTCATTCGGCGTTGAGCTGTTGTCGCCAGTTGCCGCAGCCTGTGCGGCCGGTGCCTTAACTGTCTCGTCTCCTTGTGCGGCCGTAAACTTAATAAACGGAGACGATGGTACGACGCTGGCTTCGATCCGACTCGTGGTTTTTGCATCTTTAGGTACAGAAACGGGCTCAGTCGTCGTCTCTTTACCGGGTCGTGGATAAACTTTGAACCGAGGTTTCTTCTTCGTGGCTTCCATCATCATTTCGATTTGATTCAAAATGCGGTCAGCCGATTTACCCTTGAACGGCATTAAAATCATACCGTCGGTGATCACGTCTTCGACCGGACTTGATTCTTCCACCTTCGACAGGAGCAACCGCACTTGTTCCACTTCTTCTTTTGTCCCTTTGACATAGATCCTTTTCGAAGCGGCATCGCCGTAGAATATCGGTCCTTTGGCTGGTTCGGTACCCTTGGGTGGTTTGCCGAAGAATTTTTCTAGCGTAAGGATGGCGGATGCCACATCAAGCTTCCCGAGGGAAACCACTTGGAAATCGGTGTTTTGCCCCGCCAACTTGGCCAGGACTTCATCGATACGTTGGTGGTCAGCGCGCGTCGCGTTGGCGATGATGTTGTTCGTTTTCGGATCCATACCCAAACGCATGTTGGTTTGACCAGAAAACATGGTTTGCAAGATATCCATGGTATTGGTCGGATCCGAACCAAGAATCATATGGGTATCGAAGAACGGAGCCTCGACCGGTGTCGTTGCCGCACTTGAGGCAGGCACAACATCGATCTGAGTCGTGATGTCTCGAAGCTTTTGAAGCTTGTCAGGTGTCCCGGTGGCGTAGAGCGTGTTTCCAAATGTGTCCGTCGACAAGCTCAGCTCCTCAGACGTGTTGATGCCATCTTTGAGTCCGAGCAAGGGCCTCGCAACCGATAGCACTTCATCGGCGCTGACGTGTTTCAAGGGAATGGTGACAATCTTCGCTGATCGCGCACCATTGGGTTGTTCGGATCGCTCGATGGTATCGCGAATTATACGAAGCTTTCCGCCTGTTTCGGTCACCAGGATTTGTCCTGCGGATGGCATCGAGACGATCGAGCCTTGAGGGCCGATGAGCGGCTTTATTTCTTTTTCGGCATCTTCAACGCTTACTCGATCCAAAGAAAAAACGCATTTGATTAACTCGTATTCACCCCGTCCATCGAGGTCCTCCATCGGTACCAACTCCACCATCTCGCGGAGGTATGCCCGCATGAGTTCAGCCGAGTCACCGCTCGCCAAATCAACGCTCATCAAGACGCGGTTCTTTTTGACCAGTGTGAAACCCTTACCTAGCAACAAGCCATTCATGACATCCATCGCTTGCGGGATCGAGTAACGTCGATACGGGTCTTGATAAGTGAAGGTGCCGGTTGGATACGCGTCCACTTGCAGGCTAAGTTCCGCTTCTTTGGCGAGCCATTTTAAAACGTCCTTCCAAGGTGCAGCGGTGAAATTGAGGAGGAGTCCCTCACCCGATAGCTCGGGCTGTCGGCTGGCTACAACATCGGAAGCTGATTCCGCTATGTTGCTAGCAGCTTTATCAGCAGATTGAGTTGCGGATGCATTATTGGTGAAGCCAACCATCTTTTGCCATGCGGCGCGTTGTTGATCGTCAAGTGCTTCGTCCATTCGCTTTTCGAGTTCAGCGTTTGCTTTGGTCTTACCCATTTCTTTCGTGAGAATGGTTTTGCCCTCAAGAATGTTCTTAATCTTGGCTAATTGAGAATCCGTTACGCCAGCTTTCTGGGCGACCTCCGTTTCAACCAAAGCAGCCAACCCCAGCTTTTGAAGCCGCCACGATTCCGCCTTTTCCTGCTGAGCTGCCGTCAAAAGAGCCATTCCCTTTCTTTCGACGCTACGAAGGTTTTCGAGGGTTTTTTCTCGCTTCTCGTTGGGTGGCAACTCTCTCACCTGACTTCCGAAGGCAAGGGCTTGGCTCTCGTGCTGCTTGATAAGAACTTCCAGTCGCTCAATTTGCTCCTGGGTAAGTCCGAGTTCCGCTGCGTTGGCAGGCTCAGTAATGGCAGCTAAAACACCGACAGTGTCGGGGCTGCCAGAAGCTATTGCTGCCATTGAAGGTAGGCCGGAAACCGCGATCAAAATCGCAAGGGATTTTCTGAGAATAGCTTGTTTTTGCATGGAATAGTGCTGTCAGGTTAGATCGCGTCACGCCAAAATGTGATTTTGCAGGTTAAATTGACTTTAGTTCACCGTCAATCTATCGCTAGTACTCTCCCACCATGAGAAGTCAATTAGTTGAATTCGGACCGTTAGTTCTGGGTTTTGAATCGATTTGACCGCACTGTGAGGAGTTTCTTGCACTCCAATTAACCCACTTGTGCAAAAAAGGTTCCGTTAACTGGCAAATGTCGCCAAAACCGAAGGCAGCAGGCACAAATTAAGTGCCATCAGCCTGCTAATTGCTAATTGCGGACGACTGCGTACTGCACACAGAGCACAAGGCGACAAAAATCCCGATCTCAATGCGACGAATAATAAGGTGATATCATCAGGTAAGCGATCACGCCCGTAATCGAGACGTACAACCAAATGGGAAATGCGATCTTCGCGACTCGGCGATGTCTTTGAATCTGGTTCGTCACGGCAAACAAAAATGCGCGCAGCACGAACGGAAGAACGATCAACGACAGTCCAATATGCGAGATTAGAACCGTATAGTAAACGATTCGAATGAAACCCTCCCCGCCAAATTTGGTCGACGGGTTCGACAAATGGTAAGTAACATAACAAACCAAAAAAACGGCTCCAAGAATAAATGCTCCGGTCATGGCGTAACGGTGCAGATCGATTCTTTTCCATTTCTGTGCAGAAAGTCCAAGGATTAACAGCAAGGAAGTCAACGTATTGATCGCGCCAATGGCATGCGGCAAGACTTTGGTCCAAGTGCCAAGATCGATTTTCGACCGAATACCAAGCAGCACAGCGACGGCCAATGGAATCACAATGGAAAGAGCATTAACGATCCATACCGCACGTTTTTCTGGAATCATTACTACGCAAACCCTACCCGAAAACCCTACCCGAAAACCCATTATCTCTCCAGTCTTATCCGAGGTACGGTAGCATGCCGTCAAGAGTACTCCGTCAAGTACCACCAAATACCGCCAAGCATCCCAATTGCCGACAGCACCGGCGCGGGCGGAAAAGCGAAAGAATTCCCCGAGAGGCTCACAGCAATTCCCGAACTTTGTCCAACGGACCAGGTTGATTTGGAAATTTTCTAACTCGTGAAAAACCCGCTCTGCATTCTCCAAGGCCGAGCTTTCCCTAACTAATCCTAAGGAATTCGATAGAAGAATAGGGCTTCTCCCAAGAATTCCGTTTTGAATTTGACCCATTTCGCCCAAAATGTTGCTACCCGGACGAGTAGCAACTATCGTAGAATAACTCAGGATCGCTTTTTCCGTCGGAATTCCCGTTTTCTCATCTGCTTCGCAACCCAAGGGACTTTGGCATGCGTCTAAAAATCTTTTCAAAACACTTCGTTTCATTAGCAATCACCTGCTTGCTGGCTGCACCCATGGCATTTGGTCAAGGGGGTGGCGGTGGCGGAGGCGGTGGGACCGGTGGTGGCGGTACGGGCGGTGGCGGTGGTGCTGGCGGGGTTGCGGCAGCTGCGGCCGGTGTTGCTGGTATCGATATCGATGCGGGTGGCGTGCTGCGAGTCACTCACGTTGACCCCAAAATTGCGTTCGCCGAGCGAATGGCGACGCTTCAAAAACAGCCTCGCGGAACCGTAACGACTTCCCCACTTCGAAAAGTTTCCTTAAATCGCCTGGAAAAATTTGTAGCGGGCCAGCAATCGCAAGGCAAAGCGTTAACCGACGAAGTGTTGAGTTTGGCCGGATTGAGTCGACTCGAATACGTCTTCTACATGCCTGACTCGCAAGATATTGTGATTGCTGGGCCAGCCGAACTTTGGCACCGAGACGTGAACAACCGAATGGTTGGCCTGAATTCAGGTCGAGCAACTCTCAAACTGGAAGACTTGGTTGTCGCATTGCGGGCATTTGCACCAAACGACGGTGCGACCTCGACCATCGGATGCTCGATCGACCCAACCCAAGAAGGTCTCGTGCGGATGAAACGCTATCATTCCGAGTACGGGCCCCAAATCTCGCGTGGTTTAGATCCACGTCAATTTGCCATGGGATTGAAACAGTCGCTTGGAATGCAAACCATCTCCATTAAAGGAGTGCCGGCAACGACCCACTTTGCACAAGTTCTGGTTGAAGCCGACTACCGGATGAAGCTCATCGGTCTTGGTTTGGAAGATCCTATCATCCCGTTGGCCAGTTGGGTCAAGCGATCCAACAACAGCGGAACGACGAGCTCCATGCAAAGATGGTATTTCCAAGCGGACTACAACTCGGTTGCGACCAACGAATCCGGCACCGCCATGCGACTTCAAGGTCGTGGTGTCAAGTTGTCGGGTGAAAAGGAAACCGTCCAAAGCGACGGAAAACGAAAAAGCGTTGGGGCTGCTGGCGATAGAGCAAGCAATGAATTCACCAAAGAATTCACAGCCAAGTTTGATGATTTAGCATCGGTTATTCCGGTCTTCTTCGAAATGCGGAACTTGTTCGATATCAGTATTGCTGCCGCGTTTATCCAGGACCGCAATCTCTACGAAAAATCAGGTTGGAACTTAGGTATCTTCGCGGACGAGAACAAATTTCGCGTGAATACAGCAGTCGGCGTGACTCAAGTTGAGACCGCCGTCAATGCAGTTTGGAGAGATTCTCAGTTGGTAACTCCAATCGGAGGAGGTGTTCACATCGCCGCAAGAAAATTAATCGACCCATCGACCACCAAAGTCGACAAGGAAGTCGATATGCAACGGGGCAAAGTTGCAGCCCCCGCTGACCTTGCTGCAGATCAGTGGTGGTGGGATTAACTGACGAATATCGACTAATGAGAGCGACCATCAGCGGACTGAGAATTGCGGTGATCGCTTTGGGATGTTATTGGGTCTTGATGTTTATCTCGACCCATATTCCTGCCAACGCAGTTCCTCACCTCCACGTTAGCGACAAGTTCGTCCACGCTGTCGCATTCGCAGGTTTGGCATTTTTACTATCTTGGGCAATTCCAACGAACAGTTCTCGCCCTCTACGTAACGTTTTCTTCGCGGGTTTGATCGGAATCATCTACGCTTGTTTGGACGAGTTGCTACAGATTCCCGTAGGAAGAACCGCAGACTGGAACGACTTTTTGGCCGACTGCTTGGGCATCCTTTTCGGCTTGTTGCTATACACCTCGGTTCGCTACTATCTGACCAGGATGCAGATCGGTCTGTTTGGACGGGTATAAGGCTCTCACTTAGGCGAGCGGTAGACTGCAGCATACCAACCCAAAGCGTAACGGGCTGTTGCTTTAAGGGATTGTGAGACGGGTTATTCGAAAGTGGCATGGGGGTCTTGCCCATGGATTCATGAGCGAACTCGTGCCACGCGATAGCGAGCCGACCCGGTAAGCGTCGGGTTGTCAGACTGCCGCCAAAAAGTGCACCATCCAAAAATTCACAGCCCAGACGCGAACCATGGTGCGTTGAGTTTGCTCAGACTCAACAGTCGACTGGGTTTAATCCATAGGATCCGTCAAATATGAATGACAAACCGCGACTCGCGTTCGAATTAACGCGACGCATTCGGAGCTTTCGCTTTGCGATTCGAGGTATCTGCCGTCTCGTTTCTTCGCAGCATAATGCGTGGATCCATGCCGCCGCGACGCTTCTCGTTGTCGTAGCGGGTGCCGTATTGCAAGTGTCCACCAATGACTGGTGTTGGATTATTGTTGCAACCACAATGGTCTGGACAGCCGAAGCGCTGAATACTTCGCTCGAATTTCTAGCGGATGCCGCCTGTCCTGACATCCATCCACTCGTCCGGGACGCGAAGGATGTTTCGGCGGGAGCGGTTCTCATTTCAGCCATGGGTGCAACGATGATCGGCACGATTGTTTTTTGGCCATACGTAGTCAATCTCCGTTCAAGCTTAATGGATTAAATGACCTATGAGACTAAGCTCCTTTTCACAACGGTTCATGGAATTTTATGAAGGTATCTACTTGCCCGATCACGCATCCCCGTTGAATCGTTGGGTGCACTTCCTGAGCAACATCGCTGCCCTGGCTTGCTGTTCACTGGGGATAGGGCTTGGTAGCATCTTCCTCTTCGGGTTCGGTGTGTGGTGCCAGCTCGGTCCGCCTTACTTGGGACATATTCTCTTCGAGAAGACACATCGAAGTATTGATCAGTCACCGATTTTTGCCGCCTTGGGGAGCTGGTTTACCACTTATCAGATCCTCACGGGCAAGCAATCGATAACGCACGGTCGACGGACGTCGAGCAAACCATGAGGTCGAGCAAAAACCATGAGGTCGAGCAAACGATGAGGTCCTCCGAGAGGGAACGTGCCCAGCTGCTCGAATTGTTAGCCAAACATGGTCGTAACCTGCATTCGTTCATGGTCTTGGAACCCGGACTGTCTGTTTGGTTCACCGACGATGCTGCTGTGGCATACGCGGAACGCGGTGGTTATTGGGTTGCGGTGGGTGGTCCACTCTGTGCTTCTGAGCAAACGGTACCGGTAGCCCACGCCTTTCTCGCGGCAGCAAGAGAAGCTGGCTGCAAAGTCGTTTTCTTCGGCGTGACACAACCGCTTGTAGATCGACTGGCTGGAACAAACTTCGATTCCTTGCTGGTTGGGCTCGCAGCTGTCTGGAATCCTGCCGGTTGGACGGATGTGATTCGGGGGGCGGTGAAGCTCCGGAATCGACTGAACAAGGCAAGCCATTCCGGTGTGGTCGTCCGTTTACTCCCTAGCGACGAGTTAGCCGAAGGACAGCCTCTTCGGAGTGAGCTCGTGAACATTGTGAATTCCTGGGCCGACCACAAAGCGCTTCCACTGATGGGGTTCATGGTCACCTTGGAACTGTTTCAGCATTCCGAGCTTCGTCGATACTTCGTTGTCGAGTCCGACGGTACTGTCCAGGGCTTCGCTGTTTGCGTGCCGATCTTTGGTCGCAAGGGTTGGTTACTCGAAGACATGATCATGCGGCCGACGGCCCCCTCGGGTTCGAGCGAAGCATTGGTGGACGCTGTCATGCGTCGCCTGTGTGATGAAGGTGCTCAAGTAGTCAGTCTTGGCATGGTTGCGCTCGCGGGACTTGACGCCGGGGAATCGAGAGGGCGTCATCCGATTCTGACTTGGATGCTGCGTTTTTGTTCGCGCACCATGGGTTGGCTCTACAATTTTGAAGGGCTCTATCGCTTTCGAAACAAGATGAAGCCTTCCGCATGGGAGAAAGTGTACATCGTTTCGAGCGGGCCAGTATCTTTTTGGACAATACGTGCGATCCTCATGGCATTCGCCAACGGTTGGGTGCCGCGTTTCGGCGTACGCGTACTCGGACGGTGGTCGCGCAAGTGGTTGCGCAGAATGACGTCACTCGAACCTCAGCCGGTGCAACAGGGTTCATGGATCGATGTTCGAACGAGTCTGCTGGCATTGGCCTGCTGGTTCACAACCGTCGTCGCCGTGATTGGAGCGATCCAAGGCTGGCTTCCGTGGTGGGCATCGATCGGCCTAGGTTTCCTCGCGAGTTTTGTGGGATTCACGCCAGTGCACGAGGCTGTTCATGGAAATGTCTGTCGAGTCAAGGCGATCAACGACGCAGTCGGGTCAATGTGCTCCATTCTGCTGACCGGGGCGCTCGGACCATACCGCTTTCTCCATCGCGAACACCACTTGCATACCAATGTTGCCAGCAAGGACCCGGATCATTGGTGCGGGGAGGGTCCTCGATGGGCGCTCCCATTGCGTTGGTTCACTCAGGACATAGGATATCTATTCTTCTATCTTCCTCGCTGGCGAACACGTCCTTGGACCGAATCGGCAGAGCTGCTTCTGTTTAGCTGCCTCTATGTCGGGATCGCCGCAAGTTCTCTCCTGCTAAATCCGATTTGGTTTTACGGTTTTTGCATGGGTTGGTTCATCCCTGCTCGTCTTGCTTTGTTTGCACTTGCGGCGACTTTTTCTTGGCTACCTCACGAACCTCATACCGAAACCGATCGGTATCGCGCTACTACCGTTCGCAGTTCATCGTGGCTGAACTGGGCGCTGTTGGGACAAAACTATCACCTTGTGCATCACCTGAATCCAAAAATACCATTTCATAAGCTGGCAAGTACTTGGAGGCAAACGCGTGTCGAACTACTTGAGCAAGGCGCGATGGACAAGAGCCAAGCAAGCTCTCCGGACATCCTCTAGTAGGTTTCACGCGATCTCGAGCAACGATGATTGCAATTGACGCACCGAGCCGGCCGCGAAGCAGGCTGGTTTTGCCCCTCATGACCTCGTGTCATGAGAAGCAAGTGTTTCCTCGAGGATCGGCGGCATCGGGCATCCAAGTGCGTCGGCAATAACTCGCAAAAGTTCCAACTCACTCAGCTCCACTTTCCCGTCGGCAGCAATGCAGGCTGAAAAAGCTTCCAACATCTCCCGTTTCTTGGTTCCGTTGGCTTTCTCCAGTACGTTCAATGCGGCGTCTAGCGATTTCAAAGTGCACTGTCCGCGAGGCAAAATAGTTGCCGATTTGGAGACTAATTTCGATTTCTTTAAACCGATAGCGAACGAATTTGCCGGATCATCTGCCTCGCTTCCAACATAAGCGAGTGCAGACAGAACGACTTGGAAAGCGTTGGCGAATGGAAGCTCACTTTTGGAATCGATCTTCGACTGTGTGGTGTCAACCAAGCGATTCACTAGACGTTTGGTGATGAACCTTTGAATTGCAAACTCAAAAACCGTCCATTTTCGGTCCGCCTCGATTAAAGCGAGTACCGTTTTTCGAAAAATCGCAATCTGATTGGGAGACATTTGGTGCAATGCGGGCAAAGCTAAGCATGCAAGCGGAAGTCGTTGCTCATCGTCCAAACGACCTACTTGATCGAGCACTCGAATGAGCTCTTGTGTGACACGAGGATCGGCTTGGATTTGAATCGTCTCCAATTGTTTTTCGCGAACAGGATCTGACGTCGGAGCGAGCAGCAGCGCGTAAATGATCGCGACAGCTCCAAGCGGATCTCGGATGTCTTCCGCTAGTATCGGGGCCAACTCGTCGACTAGGTTGTGTGCATGTACCAGATGTTCCGGACGAGGTTCGCCAATGTGACTAACCGCATTCTCTGGTTGGCGTTCATGTTGAACGGCACCAGCGAGAGCCGCTTGGTGCACACTAGTTGTTGCTCCACTAGCAATGGCT